>JANQIS010000119.1 GCA_028282045.1 Gammaproteobacteria bacterium | reverse complement strand
GTAGGTTGGGCCAGGCGTTGGTAGCTATATGCCGTTAACGCAGCTTCAAGGGCCGGCTGTTTGCCACACTGCAGCGCCAAAGCCAGTGCAGCATCGCCTAAAGTGCCGGTGACAAAAATGCCTTGTCCCGCCTGAGCGGTATCTTGGCGTAAAAACTGATTAAGTTTCACCACCCCATGACAGGTAGCGGTTAATGTCAGACACGGGCTATTGGCCAGATCACCGCCAATTAATGCCACTTGATAGCATTCTGCCACAGTAAAAAATCCTGCTGCAAAATCCCGTAGCCAATCCTGTTGTAAACGGGGTGCACTCAAAGCCACTGTCACCCATGTCGGTGTTGCCCCCATCGCCGCCAAATCACTTAAATTAACTGCCAGCAACTTATGCCCCAAGCTATAGGCATCGATATGTTCATCAAAATGAACACCATCCACCATGGTATCGGTAGTGACAACTAATTGATGACCTGCCGGCACCTGAGTCACGGCTGCATCATCACCACTGCCCAACACCACGTCATCACGCTGTGGTGAAGCTTGAAAATATTGTTGAATCAGCTCAAATTCGCCCATAATCCTAAAGAGCACTAACCTACCTTAACAAGCCATAAGCATAGCCCAGGTTTTAAAAGAATGCCTTATTATTAATATTTTGGTAATAATAATTCTCTAGAATAGCCCGTGTTAAAATAAAATAGTGGATCGGACCATGATAAGTCCTTCAGAGTCAGCACCCCTACTGGGCTCTTCCACCGCCGCCTCAGAACTAACACTAAATGCTATCGCCCAGGCCGTGCGTACTGCAATATTTAATACGGCTCATGCGATATGGCAAATATGTTGCTTCGATACGTTCATACGGTGGTTCAATAATCTATACTTTGCCCAATCTATCGGTGGCTTCATCTATCAAAACGGTCTGTCATTTGATTACTCATGGATTGGTCTGGCCATTTATCTGCCCATTGTGAGTGCGTGGATGGCTTTTGCTGCTATAGCAGCACGCTGGCAAAGCAAAGCTGAACAACGTAACCCTGATAGTCCTCAGCGTTATAATCCGGTTATTCTCATGCGCTGCTTTATCGTCCTTGAATCCATCATCAGAGGGTTAAAAAATACCAATTGGGTATTCACCCTCGTCGCCGAGGCCACTACAGCACACGGTGCTCACTGGGGCATGGTCGGTGCCACCGGGTTAACGCAATGCGCCGGTCTGTCGTTGAGTCTCTTGACTCCAATCGGTATAGCAGCACTGGTCGGCGGTTTGCTTGTTGGGGTAATGGACGCCTGGCATCGCCATAAGAAAGCCAAGCGCACTGCAGCAGGCAAAACCATGGATGCGCTGAATAAAACACATTTTGACAGCTATGTAAAACAGTGCAAAGTCACGGGCAAGCTTGCCACATTTAATGGTTTTTTAAAACAGCAAGGCGTGTGCCCTGATATTGGTGAAAGCAATGCCACCGGTGTAGCAGCGCTGGCTTCTGGCCTGATCCATGGTGCTTATCGCGCCGCTAATGTACTGTTTATAATAAAGCTCATCAGTGTGGGCGCAGCATCAAGCTTACTTGGACCGGCAGCCGGTATTTTCTTAGGACTGTTTGCCGCCTATGCCATTGGTAATGCTTTGTATAGTCTTTTTAAAGAAGGCCGTGAACAAGCCCACCTGCATAGCAAGCGCACGCAACTCTATGACAAACTCTTCCCTGGCGCCAGGGAACTGTTTGAAGAGCAAGCACGTTTACAACAACGCCTTGATAACATTAAGCGACAAATCGAAAAACTAAGCAAAAAAGGTGATGATACTACAACGCTTATTGCTGAACAAGAGAAAGTTGATACTGAGCTGAGGCGTATTAATGATGCATTGAAAATTCAAAAAAATAAATATGAGGCAGAAGGCATTCGGCTAGATGAGCCGCCCACGCCGCCAAAAACCTTCGCTTATCATTTTTATAGGTTCTGCAGCAATAACTGGATAACCAAAATCATAAACCAGATTTTTGCTGCAGTAGAGACTACGATTAATACCGTGAAAAATGGCTGTAAGCTCGGTGCCTTTATCGCAGGATTAGGCTTAGCTATATTTACTTTTAATCATCCGGCGGCCAAATTAGCTGGCAT
>JANQIS010000091.1 GCA_028282045.1 Gammaproteobacteria bacterium | reverse complement strand
CATCAACGATAATGCTACGGCGTTCAATATCACCCAACGGCATGTGTTTAACACCCACCACAGCCGGCACGCCAAGTGCTTTGGCCAGGATACTCACATGACCATTGATCGAACCACTGCCACTGACCACCCCTTTAAGGCGCGCCTTAGGCACTTCAGCCAGCATGGATGCCGTAATCTCACTACCAATCAAAATGGTATTACGCGGATATTGCTTAACGGTTGGCTGTTGTTCCTGCAGGTGGGCCAGAATACGCACTCCCAAATCACGAATATCTTCGGCACGCTCTTTGAGGTAGTCATCATCCATAGCACTGAAGGCACTCACTTGCTCATCAATCCCTTCACGCAATGCCGCCTGTGCCCAGAGCCCATCACGAATATGTTTAGTAACAGCATTTTTAAAACTATTACTATCGAGCATTTGTAAATAGGCAGTGAACAAACTGCGCTCGTCACTGGGCAGGCTCTCAGCCAATTGTTCATGTAGCGTACTGATGTCATTAATGACGGCTTTAAGCGCCGACTCAAATGCAGTAATTTCTGCATCGACATCCTCAACCCGTTTATCAGGAATAGAATCGAAATTGGCTAACGGATAGGCCACAACAACCTGGCCCATGCCCACACCACTGGAAGCTCCTTGTCCATAAAGGCGCAAGGTTTTTTTGTTTTGCCGATAACCGGACAACAGCTCTGCCATACGTCCGGTTTCGATGGCATCGGCTACGGTACTAGCAAGCTGGGCGGACAGTGTGGTTAATGAGGCAATCTCACCATCACTGAATCGGCGTGTTTCTAACTGCTGGATAATCAGCACACCCAATATCTCACCACGAAAGCTGATCGGCACACCCAGGAAGGCTTGATAATGCGGAACCAACATACCTTGAGCAACTTCAACGTTATCTTCATCTTCACTGACATCGGTAACAGCCAATGGCTCACCGCTGGTGACCACGCGACTGACAAGCCCTTTGCCCAGGGCGATAGACCAGTGCCCCACAATCAAGGCGTAATTGGCAATACTCGATGCCATCATGACCAGCTCTTGGTCATCAGCATCCAGGATAAAGACGGTGCAGGCATCGACCTCCAGATGTTGGCAGACGCGCTTTACCACAATATCCATGGCATTGCCCAAGCTTTTAGCCTGTTTAATGGCTTGGATGGTTTGTCGGTAGCTTTCCGCCATCAGCGTCTACTCCTATTGTTCCCCCGCTGCCTTACAAATCGCTTGAAGCGATTGAGCGCTGCCCGATATACCTGACGTTTAAAATTCACCACCTGCGACACCGGATGCCAGTAATTGACCCATTTCCATGAGCCAAACTCCGGCTTTTCATTTGCCTGCAGATTGATTGCGGCATCTTCACTAACCAGACGCACCAAGAACCATTTCTGCTTCTGCCCGATACAGGTCGGCTTTGTGGTACGGATCAAATGCTTTGGAATTCGATACCGCAACCAGTTTCGTGTCACCGCAATGGCTTCAACATCATAAGGGCGC
>JANQIS010000018.1 GCA_028282045.1 Gammaproteobacteria bacterium | reverse complement strand
TAAGGCTTGAGCCTCTGTGGTGGCTTGGCGGTTTGCATCTTGCAGGTTGATTTTATTAACCTTCAGCGCGTCTGCCAACACTTTGCTGTCAGGATGAGGGTGCACATTAAAAGCGATTTGTTCATCCGGTATCAATAGGCCTTGTGCATCAAATTTTAAGGTGACTGCAGCAATTTCCAGTAGGGCATGTTTGTGTGGATCTAACCCGCCGGTTTCCACATCGACCACCACCGGACAATACCCACGAAAACGTCCACTCAGACAGGCTTTGTTATCGCTCATGACTGGTACCGCGTTGGATCAGCAACGCCAGCTTGGGCAAAGCCTTGCTTGCGGTAGACACAGCTATCACAGCTACCACAGGCTCGGCCTTCATTGTCAGCACGGTAGCAAGACACGGTCATGCTATAATCTACGCCGGCCTGGACACCAAACTTGATGGTTTGGGCTTTATCAAGGTGAATTAGCGGAGCATGAATTTTAATAGGATGGCCTTCTATAGCAGCTTTGGTGGCAAGGTTTGCCATATTTTGAAACGCTTCGATGAATTTTGGGCGGCAGTCCGGATAACCTGAGTAGTCAATATGACTGACACCAATAAAGATGTCATAAGCCTCAATGGCCTCTGCCAGTGCCAGGGCAATCGATAGGAATACGCTATTGCGTGCCGGTACATAGGTTATAGGGACTTGTGTAGTGTCTTCAAAATCAGGTACAGCGATATTCTGGTCAGTTAGTGCCGAACCACCGAATTGTCCCATATTGAGCGTGACGATACGGTGGTCAGTAGCACCCATACGGTGCGCAATTGCCTGAGCAGCATTGAGTTCAGCACAATGACGTTGCTGATAGTCAAAGGTCAGTGCAGTACAGTCAAAGCCTTGTTGCTTAGCCAGTGCCAGACAGGTGGTTGAATCCAGACCGCCGGAGAAAACGATAACAGCTTTTTCATTCATGAGGTAGTTTTGTTGTTTAGCTGGATTTCATAGTAGCGAAGTTGCCTGAATGTCTCAACTTGCCTATCCTTAACCAAGAGGTAGGGGAAGATGGTATGTCATGGAGAAAAAACAGATTATTATTGTTGATGATGAAACAGGGATTCGCCAGTTGGTAAAGACCTTTTTAGAACGGCATCATTATCAAGTATTTGAGGCTGGCAGTGGCGCTGAGTTTTTTGAAGTGTCCAAATCAGTGACGCCGGATTTGATTGTATTAGACTTAATGTTGCCGGATATGTACGGTATCGATATTTGCAAAAAAGTCCGTGAGACTTCGCAGGTGCCGGTGATTATGCTCACCGCAGTGCAGGGTGAGACTAATACGGTATTAGGGTTTGAAGCCGGTGCTGATGACTATGTTGAAAAACCTTTTAGTGCTCATGTGTTACTATCACGCATCCAGGCTATTTTAAAGCGTCAACGTCGGCCGACGACGCAAGATACTGCTCTGGCTTCAAAGAAAAGTTATCAAAAAGCTTCCTTTGGTTCATGGAGTTACCATAAAGATGAGCAGGTGCTCAAACATCTGGGCGGTAAGCACGTTTTTCTTACTAAAGGTGAGGCGCAGTTATTGGAGCTTTTTTTAGAACACGAAAATACTATTCTTACCCGCGAGCAGCTTATGCAGGCGATGGGCCTGGATAGTGATGATGTGGAGAGTCGGGCTATTGACGTGCAAATATCGCGTTTACGCAATAAGCTCAAAGACAAAACCCAGACTAATTTGATCCAATCGATTCGTAATAAAGGCTATTTGCTGGCAGTACCCATACGTTTAAGTTAAACAAACAGCTTCAGATTAAACCTTGATTGCCAGTGGTGTTGTAGATGGGGTTAACAACAAGCCAAGAAAGTGTTTAGAATGTAGGATGTCTGCTGAGATGATCAATACAAAACAACAATAAGGGTTAATTTATGAAAATCGGATATGCGCGTGTCTCTATGACAGAGGCTACCTTGCAAGAGCAATTACAATCCTTACATGAAGCAGGTTGTCAGGATGTCGTCGTCGATAAAGTTGGTGAGCATGTGTTCGATCGCTTTGCCTGGTCTAGAGTGCAAGAGAAAATAAAGCCAGGTGATATTATTGTTATCTGGCGCCTTGATCGCCTGGCAAGGTCAATCAAGCATCTGGTTGAGTGTGTTAATTCGCTATATGAGAAACAGGCTTATCTTGTTAGTCTTGAAGAAGGTATTGATACCCAACGTCAGGAAATTAATTTTAAGGAACTCTGTAATCACTTGGCTATAATGGAAAAACGCTTGATTAAAGAACGCCATGATAATGTCTATGCCGTAGAACAGGCAGAACACGCTGAGCAGTCTAATAAGAAGGCTGAATTTGAGTGGAAAGAGAATTTCGAGAGTTTCGTTGGGTTTTCCATGCTGTAGTAAAAAATTAGGGCCTTCAACAACAGGGCTTTTTGATGGTTCAGTAACGGATCGCCCACGTTTATTGCTGATGCTTTGTCAGTTTGGTGTATAACGGTGTTAAAACACCCTCTGATCACAGCATGCAAGCGTCCTAAGGTGATGGTTGGTAAACAATAGGCTATATTGTCAGAATGTCGTAAGGGTCTACATTGATGCATACTTATACTGTTGAGCAGATACGTTTAATAGAAAGATATTATGTTGATGATGGCTATGGAAAACTTGATGATTTGATGGAAAAAGCCGGTACTGGTGCATGGAAACACTTATCTGATAAATTCCCCGATGTTCAATCTGTTGATGTGGTTTGTGGTGGTGCTGGTAATGGTGGTGATGGTTATGTATTGGCACGTCATGCGCAATGCGCGGGCCTTAAGGTAACGATTTACTGTGTTAAAAACCCCGTGCCTGCGTCCTTAACTGATAAAATGCATCAACTGGCACAAGAATCTGGTGTCAATATCGTGCCATTTACCACGCATACCAAATTTGATGCTGATGTTATTGTTGATGCTTTAATGGGTATCGGCACTGAAGGTATTGTGCAGGGGGGCATCCGCTGCGCTATTGATCAGATCAATTCAACCCAAAAACCTGTACTATCGATTGATATTCCATCTGGACTAAACGCTAATACAGGAAAGCCATGTGGTATTGCGGTAAAGGCTAACTTTACTATCACATTTATTGGTCTTAAGTGCGGGCTTTTAGCCGACAATGCCCAAGATTATGTTGGGGAAGTTATTTTGGAGACACTAGGGATTAAAGGTTCTTTGCTTAAAAAGATTGAAGCTGCTATCGGATAGTGTTTGTGTAGAAATTATTGGTCATGATGACGAGTATTATGTGTTTTTGTAACTGTTTTGGCATTGAGGTAGTTGTTCATCTTGATTGTGTTACCTTGAGAAGAGTGTACAAATGTCTATGATGTAAAGGATTGATATACCTGCTATCGCATCAGATTCAATCAGTTAAAGGAAAGCCCTAATGGCTGCCATTGTCCATACCCCGCATGATCTATTGGCCAAGATGAGCCTTAAAGACATTACCATTGCCAAAGCCTTTCTAAAGGCTCATTTGCCCACATCTATTCAACAACGCATTGACTTTGATACGCTAAAACCTACTGATGGGGAGTTTGTCTCTGGCAAGTTTAAAAAAATCCAATCAGATATTGTCTACGCTTGCAAGGTTGATGGTGTTGACGGGTATGTGTACATCCTTGTTGAGCATCAAAGTTCGGATGAGCCACTCATGGCATTTCGTAAGCTTCAATATGAAGTGGCACTGATGGATGCACACCTTAAGGCTGGCCATAAGCAATTACCGGTAACCATACCATTGTGTTTATATCATGGTGATACCTCGCCATATCCCCATTCCAATGATGTGTATGATTGTTTCACCAACCCTGAACTTGCCAGAGCGGTATCATTAAAACCATTTCAGTTGATTGATCTGACAGTAATGAGTGATGAACAGCTACAATCACATGGTATTGCTGCTCTCTTTGAGATGTTGATTAAACATCATAATGACAAACAGATTCATCGCCTCATCTCCAAAGTCATTCAAACGGGCCTGTTGCAACTGGCAATCAACGCCGCCCACAGTGACAATTACTTGCAATCTGTGCTAGACTATATAGCGATTACAGGTGATGATCGACAAATTGATTTCGAC
>JANQIS010000232.1 GCA_028282045.1 Gammaproteobacteria bacterium | reverse complement strand
TTGCATCATAAACTTGCCCCCAGCGCTTTGCCAGGCCAATGGCTGACTCAATGCTAACCTGCATCAAACGCTCTACTGCTAAATAGCCGACTTTATCCAATCGGCCCTTTTGTTGCAGTTGCTGCGCCAGCTTATCTAGTTGTTGTGATGTTTCTGCCAGATGCTCGCACATTGCCATAATATAAGGACTCATATCAGCCACCGAGCAGCTCCTTTTTCTGTGCTTCAAACAACCCCACTCCGTCATACTGGTAATGCGTTGAAACTCTTGATGATAGCGAATAGGGTCTTTAACTAATAATACCTTACCGGTTGAGAGAATTTCCCAAGCCAATGCTATGGGCGCTTTATTGATATCGACCACTGACAATTTATTATCCGGCAACTGACAAGCTTCTTGCCAATTTAAGGCCAACAATTCAGGGCGTAAGCGTGATTCATAAGGGGCCTTAATAAAAGTACTAAACGCCACTGCAAAATCATAATCGCTCTGGTCATGCGCTGATCCTTTGGCTCGCGAGCCATAAAGCCACAAGACACTAATCTGCTCATCCTCCTGTGTAAACTGTACCACTTGATCAATAATCTTGTCTGTCTTCATATTAGCTCAATTTACGACTCATGCTCATTGCGAATCTCATAGCCTTCACGCTCCAACAACGCCATCATTTGGGCTTGTGCAAAATCCGCTTCAATCATCTCTTTAACCAACTGGGCAAATGACACTTTGGGTTGCCAACCAAGTTTTTGCCTAGCCTTACTTGAATCACTCAGTAAAGTTTCCACTTCAGTCAGGCGCAAATAACGCGGGTCGACTTGCACAACCACGTTACCATCAGCATCGAGCGCTTTTTCATCCACACCACTGCCTTGCCAGCTCAACGTCATATCCAGCTCTTGTGCACACTGATTAACAAAGTCACGTACTGAATATTGTTTGCCACTACCAATCACTAAATCTTCAGGTTGATTCTGCTGCAACATCAACCACATTGCCTCCACATAATCACGCGCATGGCCCCAGTCACGTTTGGCATCAAGGTTACCCAAATACAAACAACTTTGCAGTCCCAATTTAATACGTGCCATGGCACGGGTAATCTTACGCGTCACAAAGGTTTCACCGCGCAACGGCGATTCATGATTAAACAAAATGCCATTACAGGCATAAATTCCATAAGCTTCACGATAGTTTACGGTAATCCAATAGGCATATAACTTGGCCACCGCATAGGGCGAGCGCGGATAAAACGGTGTGGTCTCAGTTTGTGGGGTTTCCTGCACCAAGCCATAAAGCTCTGAAGTAGAAGCCTGGTAGTACTTGGTCTTTTGCTCTAAGCTCAAAATCCGAATCGCCTCTAAAATGCGCAAGGCCCCAAGTGCATCAGAGTCAGCAGTATATTCCGGTTCTTCAAACGACACTTTCACATGGCTTTGGGCCGCAAGGTTATAAATCTCATCCGGCTGAACTTGCTGAATAATACGAATTAAGCTGGTGGAGTCAGTCATATCACCGTAGTGTAATACAAACTTAACATTATCAACGTGTGGGTCTTGGTACAGATGATCGATACGATCGGTATTAATCAGCGAGGTACGACGCTTAATGCCATGCACCTCATAACCTTTACTGAGCAACAACTCTGCCAAATACGCGCCATCCTGTCCGGTAACGCCGGTGATTAATGCTTTCTTCATACCAAACTACATATTTTTATAACCAAAGTATTCTAACAGAAATTTATTTGTTAGCTTAAGCAAAGCAGCTTTGGCGATCCATTTTGAGCAGGCAATAGCATTAGACGCCTGGTGTCACTGCACTTGGTACAAAATACTATGATAGGTATAAGAAACAGGCACTAATTTGTCTTGATGGAGCAGATGCTGAATGTACGGCTTGTATTCTGAGTCGCTGATAATATATTGCACCTGACCGGCAGCTACTGCCGACATTAGTTTTTCTGGCCGAATATAGCGCACGTTACCTTGTGTCTGCAGCAAGAAAATTAGCCTGCCATCTAATGTTGCCACCGTGCCATCAAGGCCATGTCGGCTGGCATAGCCATAGAGCATATTAGCGCTTGGACCGAGTAATTGTCTAAAACTTTCCGCTTGGTTACTACGGTATTGCGCCACACTCCAACGAGTTTGCTGACTTAGTGCAAAAATCACCAGCACAACCAAAACGATCCAAAATGCTGGCATACGCTTGAGCGCCCATGCAGTGATGTTCACACGCAGCGCTTTCATCTTAGGCCATTGCGCTATTGCCGCTAACCCTATGGCACTGCAATACCCCAAAAAGGGAATCACAATAGCCACATTGCGATAACCGTAACTAAATCCTAACGCCCAAATCAACGTACCTAACAAAACAACACCAGGGACTACCCAACGGGCAAATCGATCCGTCTTCATGGCATACAATGCTAATATCATGCAAATCCAAAACCATTTATGCGGTTCTTTGAAAACGCCCACCACACGCTGCCACCACCCCTCACCATGATAAATGGCATGAGTCAAAAACTGTAACAATTGCTGAGTGCGGCCCGGGTGATAAAAATGATTAAAGCCATACCAGCTAATGCCCAGTAATAACCACATCAGTATCTGCCCAACGATCACCATGGCGCTACGTCGGTACCACACTGCCGTTAACAATATGATCACCGGTCCGAACCAAATGCCGGCCTGCTTGGCAACAGCCACCCCAGCCATCAACAAGCCAATAACCATCACAAAAAAATGTGCCGGTAGCTTAGCATCAATGCCGGCCAATAGTGCCATCATGGTGACAAAGGCGATCGTCGCTGTGGGAATATCAGCATAGCCCTGGCCGAGAAATCCGCCGAAAATAGAATACATCAGCCAAGCGATGATCAGGATGCCCAGCAAGTGCACCTTCTGTGGTTGTGCTAAAAACCGATCCCATAATGCCAACAAACACAACAGTGGGAATATCGACATTAACAACACAGCAAACAAGTCAATATGTAGCGCCGGTGGCAAACCAATCATCACGTAAGTGACGGCCTGGTTGATTGGCAACAACCACGGGTAACTATAAGTCTGTGGAATATGGCTCTCAGCCAAAGCACGCGCCCAGCCATTCCATGAAATTAAACTATCGTTCACCCAAAATACTTGGCCATAACGTGTTGCAATAATCGAAGCTGCCCACAACAGTACTAGCAAGGCACCATAAAACAACACCTTGCCCAACGCCGATGTTGCCATCTTGTGATAAGCCTGCTGATAGCGCTGCCAGAAAGGTTGCTGCAGTGCCGGCAAACGATTAGCCAAAATCATTACATCACCAACTCAACAGCCACAATGCTTCTTAACACCCATGGCAAAAAGCAACCGACAGTCAACAGTATGACACCGATCAGGTAGCTCACCGTCAAGCTAAGTGGTATGCCGATAATTAACCGCGTCAGCACAGGTAAATGTTTTTTATAGGGTTGTAGTAATAGCTGCCCTGGCAACACTAATGTCTGCGCCAAAGCCAGCATTCCCCAAAAGAATGTCATATTCAAATGCATTAACGCCCTCACTTCACCTGATACAACACCACATCATTGGCATAAGATACTGGCTGCAGCTCACCTTTACGCACCAACTGTTGTGCAATCGGATACCAACTGCTATCACGATCGGCCAACACATAATGCACTTTTCTCAAGTGCACCACAACGGCCAACTCACTGTCACTTACCCAAACAGCATATTGCTTCACACCTGGAATATAGCGAATGCTTGGCCAATTGGTGGCTATTTTACCGCTAAAGCCATGCAACTTTTTGTAGCCAAGTAGCATCTGCACTGTACTCTCAGGGGTGAGCATACGAATAAATTGTTGATCTTGGTGTCGCTGCATTTTGCTTAAACTAAAGGGCTTGAGCTGACTTAATACCACTAATAAAATCAATGCGATCAGGCCCCACCAGTGAATGCTTAATTTTCTCAGATTCCAACATGCCATCGTTTTTAAGACTGCTACCAAACCAATCGCTGCTGTAAAGCCTAAGAACGGTAGCACCATAGCAATATTGCGATCGTCATAGCTAAAACCATAAGCCCAAATTACGCTACCTAGGACCACCGTCAGCAACACCAGCCAACGCACCTGGCGTGATATAATCATGGCCACCAGTGACAATAAAAAACATATCCAGTAAAAGCCTTTGAGCAAATGTGCTGCGTGCCACAGACGTTGCATGATTGTATCGTGGCCATACATACCTTGAGTCAGTTCATGCACTTTCATGCTCATGCCATGCGGATCATAAAAGCAGAAATAAAACCCATACCAACTGGCACCGATCAGCAAAAATAATAAGACCTGTACCAAGGCGATACGCCAACGCCATTGATACCATATACCGGTCATGATCAACACCACAATACCGGCCAGCGAACCGGCTTGTTTACCCACCATCGCACCGGCCGCAATCAGTCCAACCACCGTCATCAAAAAACTCGGCGGCAGTTCTTGTTCACTGACACGCACAATACCCATGACGGCAGCAAAACCCAAACAGGCAGTTGGGATGTCGACATAACCTGAGCCGACATAACGCTTTTGCATCACGGCAAATAATGCACCAATCAACACCACACCCACTGCTTTAGCATGACTGGGTTGGCGCAGGCATTCGTCCCACAGAATCAATAAACAAGCTAATGGAAACAGCGCCATAAATAATACCGAGAAAAACAGGATAGTTACCTGCGGCAATGTGCCCATCAGCACATAAATCATGGCCTGATTCATCGGGAATAATAATGGATACCCCTGGGTTTTAGGAATGTGTCCTGCCGCTAGAACATGCGCCCAGCTATTCCAGGAAAACAAATCATCCCCGACATAAAATACCTGGCCATAATGGTTAATCACCAATAGCGTATACGCCAGCAAACTCAGCAGTGCACCATAAAAAGCCACACAACCCCACGAGTGATGACATAAGGTGCTACGACACGCTATTAAGCGATACCAAAATGGCTGCGCCACTATTGGGCTACGCCAGCTCATGATAAACAGTACTATCATTTCCACTGCAATGATGCTGATCAACACCGGCTGTGTTAACCACCCCAGCAGTAATAGTACAGCACCAATAATGTAATTGGCCACCACGCTTAAACACAGGCCATAAGCCAGACGTGCTAATAACGGCAAACGCTGTTTATAAGGTTGTAATAAGATCTGCCCCGGCAAAAAACTTGCCTGTAGCAATCCTAACACCCCCAGGAAAAAGCTAAAGTGCATAAGTCCCATCTTTGATATAACGAAACTGATATTAACAAATAGCACTAATTTGGCAAATTGAAGTCTTCTGATCTATTGATATCTTTGGCCATTTCCACTGCCTGGGAAGAAAATAGCCATGCTGATAATAAATAGTGCCAGATAAATGCCAGGAGTTAAAATCTTAAGGTAATAATGCCCATAATTCCCAGATTGCCCTTTCCCGTACCCGTTACAGTTTTGTTTTTTGACTGTTGATAGGCTTGATCTGCCTTTGCATAGCTTTTTGCATAGGTTCCTTGAACTTGTAACAGAAGGTGATTGCTTACCTGATCATTTAAACCGAGTGTAAATTGATATTTGGGGATCTTGGCATAGAGCATTGCCTTGGTATATTCAGCCCTTGCTACAGCGGTAAGGTTTTGTTTGAATAATTTAAAATGTTTACCAACTTCGATACTTGCTGCTAATGGTCTTGCCCCTTTTTGGTTAAATTCAAGGTCACGGGTATCAAATCGGCTAATTGCTGATATTATAGCATCATAGACATACCAATCTTTATAATTGAAAGTACTATATACAGAAGCCGCGGGCACCTTTTTATATAAGGAAACTTGATCAATAAAACCACCTGTTCCAGAGTTGTACTGTAATACAATCTGATCTGATAACGAGTTAATGAAACTTGCACCGAATATTAATTTGCCCCAGCTATGCTTAAGGTCTAGCCCATATCCGACATAGCCATGGTCATTGAGTTTATTTTTAGGTCTAAAGATATAACCGGTTAAGGTCGTATTATCAATATTTGCAGAGACTGATAGCGTATATTGATTAATATGGCCTAATTTTTTAGTCACCGGGCTAATATATAAAGTCGATTTGAAACTACTAAAGTCAAGCCATTTTTTACCAAACACAACCCAGTAATGATGATTTAACGGCTTGGTTGTAAAATAATCCTCAGTGAAATCAATAGTGTGTGCTACGGGTGTTGGCGTTGTAATATACTTAGTTAATGAATGAAAAGTCAGTGCATTGAATAATTTGAAATCCACGTAAAATTTAGTATCTGGAATGTCAGTATAATGTGTCCAAGTATCTGAGCCTTCGGTACGATTTAATGCCCCGACCATAAACAAATAGAAGTCTAGTTTTAAGTCTTGTATATATCGATTGGACATTAAGACATTAGGATCAGCTTGTGGAAACTTATTGCCATTTTGTGTAACCGCATCGGTTGAATGTTTATACTGGGATTTGCCGGCATAAGCTGGAGCCTGAATGAATCCACCACTAAGCCCAATTACCCCAAATATCGTTGTAATCACTTTCTTTTTTATCTGCATATTTACTCACTCTTATAAATTTGATAATCAATCAATAGCGACAAGCTACCAAGCACCTTGCTATTGTCCTTTGATGACTCAACACCAACGATCGCAAGCT
>JANQIS010000209.1 GCA_028282045.1 Gammaproteobacteria bacterium | reverse complement strand
ACATTCATTTATCCAATACCACTTTGGTGGTGCATCGTCCCCATCAAACAGATCTGGTGCTAAGTGGTTTGGACGTCTTATGGCAGCGCGTAGCTGCAGCCCATTATCGTGTATCGATCAGCTCCTCAGTTATGGTCAAGCAAACCACCGGCAGCTTACAGGCAATGGCCAATATTGAAGGTAACTTGCTTAATGCACAAACCCTTAACCTACACTTTTACGGTGATATTAATGCGCCGGATTTTGCGGCAGTTGCCAAAGGCTTGAGCTTCAAAAGCATGCGTGTTTTGCATGGTGGCGGTAGGATTCGTGTGTGGGGGCAATGGCAGGATGGTAATTTAAAGCGTCTGCATAGTGTGGTGAACCTGGCGCGTTTGTCGGTAATTAATCAGGATCTTAAGCTCAAATTTAATATTGACGCGATCAATGAAAACCTACTATGGCAACGGCAAAGACACGGCTGGCAGGTATTAATGCAGCGTTCAGACTCGGTTGGTAAGGGCTTTGATAACCACATTCAGGTGCGTTCGAGCCAGGGCGATCAAGGCACAACCTGGCAGGTGGCGATGAGTCGTGTCAATATCAGTCTATTATCCCGTATTATTGAACTGTTGCCCAAAACGCCGGACCATATTGTCACGTTACTCAACCAAACTGCGCCTACCGGCACCTTAGATAACTTAAGTGCTGCAGTAACGCTCAAGGCTAACAAAATAGTTGGCTATAGTGTGGCGGGTAAAGTGAATAATTTCTCCGAGCAAGGCTGGCAGAAGGTTCCGCCGGTGTATGGTATATCAGGTAGCATGCAAATGAACCAGCACAAAGGGGTGTTGTTACTCGATAGTGCTGATATGTCAGTTGGTCAAGGTTATCTGTTTCCACGTGGCTGGCCGAAAAGCCATCTTAAATTGTCGTTGGCGTGGGAGCAGCAAGATCATCAATGGTTAGTGGATATACAGCACTTAAGCATTGAAAATCCTTGGTTGCAGTGGTCTGTGCTGGGCTCATTAACGCTCATGCCAGATAACTGGCGTGAGAGTGAATTGACCTTAACTTCACATATGCAGTTAAATCATGCCGAGAAGGTATTTCCTTATTTTATGCCACACCATCTGACCAATGAGAATCTGGTCACTTGGTTTAACAGCGCGTTTGTCGATCAGCCTTACCTCAATAGTCAGTTTGTTTGGCGTGGTCGTCTGAGTCATTTTCCCTACCAGCAGCATCAAGGTGTATTGCAGTTGGGTGTGCAAGCGCCACAGGGGTATTTTAGACCTTATATGGGTTGGCCGGTGATTAATGGCGTCAGCCTGAAAGTATTGGTTGACGGGCCGACGCTGACAGGTCAGGCACAGGGAGGCGACTCACTGGGCGTTAAGTTACAACAAGCACAAGTGCATATTGATAATGTATGGCGTGAGACACCGCTGCACTTAACGGTTGATGCCAAAGCCAATGGTAGTGCGGCGCAGTTGTGGGCATCACATTCACCATTGAAAGACAGGTTGGCACAAGTCGACCGTCACCTGGCTTTTTCTGGCCCGATAGCAGCGCACATAAAGCTGACCCAAGGCTTAACCGATGAGGTAGATTCTGAAGTTAAAGGCAGATTGAAAATGCAAGGGGTAAATGTTCATCTTATCGCCCCTGATCTTATGGTTTATGGCGCCAAGGGCACACTATTGATCCGCAACAACCTGTTGCTCGGCCAAGATATTAAGGCGAATTTTTTGGGGCATGTACTGCATGTAACAATCCATCATAAACCGACATCGGGGCAGTCAGTAGTACAAACATTAACAGCAACAGGGACTTTAGATGCGCAGCATTTAGCGAGCCTTTTACCGTCACTGCCAACCATGTTTGCCGGTCAAAGTCAGTTTCAGTATCGGTTGGGTTGGGGAGATGACATACCGACAACGGCACAATTGACCTCAAATTTAAAAGGCTTTGCTATTCATTTACCGGTGCCGCTGGCTAAGGCGGCTAATGCCATTACGCCATCAAAACTGAGTATTCTGTTTCCCAATAGCCAACATCCACATCAAACACTACTACAATTTCATACTGGTGATTTGTTAGCTGGCAATGCCCAATTACAACAAGATGCCTTAACAAAGGCTATCATTAAGCTGGGGGTGGCGAGCATCCCAACACTACCGGCACAAAATATTATTCAAGTCAGCGGTATTGTACCTTATATCAATTTGGATCATTGGCTATCGGTATTAGCGCGACTTTCTACCTCAAGAACAGTAACGGAACCTGCCTGGTTAGCGCGTACGGCAGTTTCACTTAAACTGGGACAATTATTATTCCAGCAGCGCTCATTCTCTAAGATGGATGTCAATGCAGTGCGTATCGGACAACGTTGGCGTATTGATGTTAACAGTCAGCAGGCGCTGGGCCATATCTTGTTGCCTGGCGCAAAGATACCATTGTTAGCGGCTGATTTTGATTACCTCTATTGGCCAAAATCCACTGCCTCACAGCACAAGCAGTCTGTTAAACCGGTGTCGGCACAATCACTGCATCAGTTACCGCCACTGAAGCTTGCTATCAAACGGGTTTATCTGGCCGGCCAGGCCCTGGGCGCATTACAATGGCAGAGCCGGCCGGTTGTGCAAGGCATTGAAGTGCCATCTTTCAAACTGGATGGTCAATTAGCACAACTGAATTTATCGGCAAAAGTTCAGCGTTTTAATACCCAATGGGATAATATTCATCTCAGTGGTCAAGTGAAAGGAGAAAACTGGGGGAAATTACTCAGTGCCTTCGGTTTTAATGACCTTCTGGAAGATGCTCAAGGTAAAGTGCAGGTGAACCTGAATTGGTTTGGTAAATTAACCAAACCTATATTATCCACACTACAAGGTGATGTAAAATTCAATTTACAAGATGGAGCCATTTCAGCAGTTGATCCGGGTATGATGAAGATGTTAGGGCTATTTAGCGTAGGATCGTTATTTAAACGATTGTCCTTAAATTTTACTGATTTAACTGAGAAAGGGCTATCGTTTGATTCCCTCAAAGGAGAGTATAAAATCCAAAATAGCATTGCACATACTGATGCGGTTTATTTAGATGGGCCTTCAGTGAATCTGGTGTTGCGCGGCGATATTAACCTGGCTGAAAAAACTTTAGACCAAAACGTGGTGGTTATGCCACAAGTGGGTGGGGGCATTGCACTGGCAGCCGGCTTGATTGGCGGGCCGATCGTTGGGGTGGCAACCTGGGTGGCAGATAAAGTGTTGGTTAAGACAGTGTTGCGTAACCGTGGATTGTTATTTCATGTCTCTGGGCCCTGGGATAACCCCGTGATCAAATCAGTACAATAATAGGTAGTTGACACATGACTCAAATAGCAGCAATTCAGCTCAATGCAACCAGCACAGTAGGCAACAATATCATCGCTGCGCAATTAATGGCTAAGCGGGCTGTAGATGCTGGTGCTAAGATGTTGGTCTTTCCGGAACATTTTGCTTATATGCCGCGTCAGCCAGAAGAAATCTTGCTGATTAAAGAGTCACTAGGACAAGGGCGTATCCAAGCCTTTTTACACAAGCTAGCCCGTGAGCTTAACGTTTGGGTTGTTGCCGGTAGCATGCCATTGGCAACTGCCAATGAACGGATGATAACCAATACCTGCCTGGTTTATAATAATCAGGGAGAGTGTGTTTATCGTTATGATAAACAGCGTTTGTTTGATGCTTACTTAGGTGATTTAGAACAGCATGAAGAATCACGCTTCACCGTAGCTGGTGACCAGTGTGGTATGGTGAATACACCGTTTGGTAAGCTGGGTTTGGTAATTGGGAGTGAATTACGTCATGCTGATATCTTTAAAATGCTGCGCAAACAAGGCGCTGAAATTATTGCTCTGATGGCTCAGTTTCCTGCTTTAATGGGGGGCGTGCAGTGGCGCGCCTTGGTTACTGCGCGAGCCGTTGATGCCCAGGCTTACCTGATCGCAGCTAATCAATTTGGCTTGCATGAAAATCACTGGAAAAGCTATGGTAACTCAATGGTGGTTGACCCTTGGGGTACAATGCTAACCCATCGTGTTGACGGACACGGATTTGTCGCGGCTGACTGTGATTTAAAGCGGGTTAGCTTTATCCGCTCTGAGTTTCCGTTGGTTTGACATTATTTAGGGTAAAGTCCAGAAAGCAAATAAAAACTATGGCCGTAGGGGAGAATAAATGAAACAAACAATATGATGTCAATTAAATGTATTTTCATGCATCAGTGGCGTTGTCAGGATAGAGCATTGAGCCAGACTTACTGTCCGTTGACCATATTTCATCTTCGGATAATGTCGTCTCGATCAGTTCAATGATCGCACCATCGATCTCAATAACTGCGACCTTAAAACCGTCAAAAGGGCAGTATGGTCCCAGAATAACCCGTTCACCTTCAATGGCAGTTGCTAAGTCATTGACTTTAAAAGCAACGTGCACCTGAGTTTTGAGTGATGGGTGTAGAGGAGAGTCTTCCTCAAACCGATGCCATTGTATTCGAAATACGTTATCACCCGGTGTCGTAAACATTTTAAACGTTGGGCTGTAACGTTCGTTAGGCATTACTTTATCAGTTGGTATGCCGGTGTGGTGATAGGTGTATTGGACATGCTTTTTCATTGAGCTTAAATCTTTTGTATATACAAAGACGTATACTTATTGTATATACAAACATGGGGCGTGTTAATGAGCCATTTGCAATCAAAGCAATCACATACGTAATCAAAGGCTGACAAGCTGAGTCCTATGATGTTAAAAATGACGATTGGTAAGTGATTCAACCATACACTATAATAATATTGAATATAATCACCATGGAAATACAATGAAAAAATTAATTATTGGGGTTGGGCTTGTTTGTGGATTAGCATTAAGCACGGCTTTTGCAAGCACTAATGGGCCTTTCGTATGGCACTTTGACACGAGCAAGATTGCACAAAAAATAAATTCGTTTACTTTTAACTACTCGACTGAATGGATGCCAGTACCTTATAAAAAGAAAATTTACATTGGTCATGTAGAGAATTTGATGGTAACACCAACAGTAGATGGATCGATGTTCCCAGCCAACGCAACAACGATAATCACAAGTAGTGGTGGGGATCCAAACGGTGGTGGTGGCGTT
>JANQIS010000192.1 GCA_028282045.1 Gammaproteobacteria bacterium | reverse complement strand
GTTACTCCATTAACATAAATCGCTCTCAACACCACGAATTATATACGTTCTAATAGCTTAATCCATGGATGAAATTAATTTGACGACACCCTCTAGCATAAATTCCACATGCCATGCTAATTGGCGTACTTAACAGTGCCAGACCGGAGTGAAAGCACGACTGAATAAAGCTGGTATCCCGAGAGAGGAAAATGCCCACTGCAATATCTGCTGTTCCTATAAGTGTTGCAACACCTGAAAGACCATAACCTTTTTGAGCATAATTAATTATTTTTTGCAGTTTGCTTGTTTGTGGGTTATCTGCATGCGCTGAAGTTCTAACTGCTCCCGTATCTGATACAGTGCTCACTGTATGTCTTTTTATGGCATTGGAACTATAATTATTTTTCCAAGTCGACTGAAATCCTTCCATTCCATTTTGGCTACAAACATCAAAAAATTCACGACCCGCTGTACTCAGTTCAAAAATGCCCATATCTTGTATAAGATTTTTTTCTTCCTGGCTTAGATCTACAAGAGATTCTTGTTTAGAAATCAGTACAGATACATCCATATCCTTATTATCACCATCCATGGTTAAATCCTCATTTGTTATTGCCTGCAACTATTTGTTTACAATCAATATGTGATTATTTTTATAAAAAACGTTACAAATATATATATTAAAATAAAAATATATTATATTTGCCCAATATAAAATCTTAGATCTGCGTGAGTAATATCACCCTGCAAAATGTAGGAATCCTCTTCCTTTAGGAAAGGGAGAATGTCAAAATATTCACAAAATACTATATTGGACCCACCCCATGCTGACAAAACGTCATTTCTTATTATGGTTCGCCATCACCTTAGTGGCCTACGTACTATGCTTTGCGTTTATCGACAAACCCATTGCGCAATTCTTCTGGCAATACCACCATCAACACTGGATGCAAGTCGTCGGCCATGTTTCCACCTGGTTTGCCGGATCACACCTGGCAGTGCTGGGCTTAGTGTTTTTGATACTGGGGGTGCTGATGAAGATACTGGATAACCCGAAAGCCGGTCGCGTTGGTTTCTTTGGCTTATCTATTGTTGCTGCGATGCTAATAACATTTGTCATTAAAGTACTACTGGGCCGTTATCGCCCGATTGAATATTTTACCCATCAACTCTACGGCCTGCATGGTATGGGTCTGCATCATGCATTACAATCCACACCTTCCGGGCATGCTACCGGCATGTTCGCTATTGCCAGCGCATTAGCATTATTATGGCGCAATCTTACTTGGCGTTTGTTTTGGTTTGCCCTGGCTATCGTGATTACGGCCAGCCGCGTGATACTGGCAGCACATTATCTTGGCGATGTGTTAGTTGGTGCCTATATTGGCATCACCATGCCACTATTAATCAACCGTTGGTTCCAGGTCCAACAACCGCTGCAACAATAACAACACACTGTGTTTGTGGTGTGGAATCTCGGTAATGATTTCTACCGGCCACTGCCAATACTGTAAACAATCCAGTGATTGATGGAGCAAATGCTGCGCCAAGTACTCGGTTAAGGCGATGGTATACGCACAGCCATATACCCGATAACGCACATCAACAATTTTTCCTGCCGTCACTTGCAAATCCATGGCAACCCACCGGCCCTGATGTTTTGAACCGGCTATCAGATGGTGCGTCGCATGAGGTAATCGCCCTGCATATTGTGTGGCTTCAAAATAGGTTAGCAAGTTTGCCGGCAGCATATTAATCCCCTGCCAAATGAGCTAATTTGATAATAGCCTGACGATATACTTCTATTGTTTGCTCAATTTCAGCAACAGTACTCCAGCGACCAAAGGAAATTCGTATACTGCTATGTGCCTGCATACTAGTTAAGCCCATAGCACTCAGTACATGCGATGGCTCGAAAGTGGCCGATGTGCACGCCGAACCTGCTGATACGGCCAAGTCACGACAAGCCAGTATCAATGCTTCCCCATCAATACCTTGTGCCATGACATTAACAATATTGGGTACGCGTTGTGCTGATAACGCATTGATCTGCACTTGTGGGATAGTGCACAAGCCGTCAATCAATAGCTGATTTAATTTGTGGGCATGGGCGCTATCAGTAGTCAGTTGCTGGCATACTAACTCAGCAGCGCGACCAAAGCCAACGACTTGGTGCGTAGCTACTGTACCCGGGCGCAATTTTTTTTCATGCCCGCCACCATAACACAATGGTGTTAATCTCACGGGTGGGCGCTGGCGCACATACAAGCAGCCGATACCTTTAGGGCCATACATTTTGTGGGCGCTAAGTGAGAGCAAATCAACATCGAGCACCTTAACGTCAATGGGTAGTTTACCACCAGCCTGCACCGCATCAACATGAAAGTAGGCCCTGTGTGCTGCTAATATCGCCCCCATAGCGGCAATATCTTGAATCACACCGGTTTCATTATTCACCATCATAATCGACACCAAGATAGTATCATCGCGCAATGCTGCCTGTAGCGCTTGTGGCGTAATCACGCCATCGTGATCAGGTGTGATAATAGTGACATCAAACCCCTGCCTGGCTAGCATTTTCACGGTTTGCAACACCGCCTTATGCTCAGTTGCACCCGTAATAATATGACGGCCTTGCCGGTGATGTTGATGGGCCATTCCTTGAATCGCCAGGTTATTGGCTTCTGTGGCCCCTGAAGTCCAGATAATCTCCTCAGGTTGAGCACTAATAAAATCAGCAACGGTTTCACGCGCCTGCTCAACATGTTGTTGCGCTGCAAAGCCATAAGCGTGCTGTGAAGCAGGATTGCCAAAATCACCCTCAATACCCATGCACGCCAACATGGCCTCAATCACTTGTGGTGCAACCGGTGTGGTGGCAGCATAATCCAGATAGATGGGGCGTTTCATTACCGATGGAGTAATTGGACTATTTCTGCCGATGATAACACAAATTCCAGCTCAGATTCGGGGTTAATAATGATAGTCGTATCATGACACAACTCAAACAATACTTTGCCATTAAGATACAAATAAGGCTCATCTTCTTCGACAATACCTTCCATTTGTGCCAGGTCACTAAAACATGGAATAAAAATATGGCCTTGCTCATCTTCCCACTCGGTAATGAATAAATCCGTTTCATCTTCAGCATTGCCTAATGATTTCGCCTCACCCAGGCAATATAACTCGCCATGCACTAAGGCATGCATCAATAAATCACGAGCATCTGGTTTCTGCTGAGCCTGATGAATCAACTGGTTAATATCTATCATACTGGGTTCCTCTTATAAGCAAGAATTGGCATGCTCCAACAAAATATGCACCATGGACAGATGAGGACACTCATGCCACTGCTCACGCTTTACCAGCCAGGTAAACAAGTCTTGATCATTGGCTTGCAGCAAAGCGACAAATTGTTGCTGTTCTTGCGGTGATGCTACGCTGTAACGATGTTTTACATAGCGCTCTAAAATTACGTCGAGCTCTAACATCCCTCGCCGACAAGCAGCCCAATGAATTCGACTCAAATCCATAATAATAGTTTTCACTAAAAGCTCATAGCGTGCATAATACCACAGCATAGATACTCTGGATACGCTTGAGGTTTGATGAATACTTACATTGATCTGCAACCGGTATATGAAGTGGTTAAAGTCAGTGGTGCTGATGCTGTTACTTTTCTGCAAGGTCAGCTCACCTGTGACATCAGTGAACTGGACAATCAGGTGATATGGGGCGCACATTGCAATGTCAAAGGCCGTGTGGTGGCATTATTTCGTCTTTTTAAACATCATCAATGCTGCTTTTTGATCGTTTCACGAGGGTTAGCAAACAAGCTGATCAAAACCCTGCAACGCTATATATTCCGCGCTAAAGTCAACGTGACTCGGGCTGATTATCACTGCTATGGCCTATTGCAATGCCCCCGAACTGACTACCCTGAAGGTCATTATATGGCACAACATGAAGATTACTATCTGGCATTATCCCATCAGCGCGGCTTACTCCTGACACCACAACGGTTAGCTGATGCATACGATAACAGCAATGCCTGGCAACAAGCAGCTATCGCGTTAAATGAACCACAACTCTATCCTCAAACCTGCGCGTTATTTCTACCCGATGAATTGGGATTAGACGCTTTGGGCGCTGTGAGTTTAAATAAAGGCTGTTATGTCGGCCAGGAAATTATTGCGCGTATGCATTATTTGGGTAAAGCAAAAAAGACCATGCGCCAGATCACCCATCAGATTAAAGCTGAGCCTGGCGCTACCTTATATCATGATGCGCAAGCTGTGGGACATATTATTACCAGCGCCGCGACTGACGATGGCTTTGTCAGCTTAGCCAACCTTAAAAAGGATATTACTGCGCCAGTTTATTTAGACGCCCTCCACCATGATACGGCCCATCAAGTTGTGTTTTAATACAGCAAGACCCACTGCTTTTTATTGATTCAATGCAATTTGCCCAATTGCATTACTGAACAGAATGCCGCATGATGCAACCATCATTGTTTTAACTGATCTTATATGGATTCTGTTCTTCATTTTATCGATATTATTTTGCACTTGAATTTGTATCTGGGTGAGCTGTTCAATCACTATGGTAATATTGTTTATCTGATTTTATTCTTGATTGTCTTTTGTGAAACCGGCTTGGTGATAACGCCGTTTCTACCAGGAGATTCACTGTTATTTGCCACAGGGACCATTGTTGCTGCCAGCAGCCACAATCCCGCTTATATGACACTCACCCTGATTTTTGCGGCTTTTTGTGGTGATAATACCAATTACAATGTTGGCCGCTGGCTGGGGCCGAAGGTCTTCCAGGAGCATCATCGGTTCTTAAAACATAATTATCTGATCATAGCAGAAAAGTTCTATGCCAAGTATGGGATACGTGCCATTATTCTAGGGCGTTTCTTACCGATCTTTCGTACCTTTGTACCATTTGTCGCCGGTATTGCTCGTATGCCCTATCGGCGTTATATCAGCGTGAGTATCTTAAGCGCCTGTCTGTGGGTTGGTATCCTGCTCTATGCCGGTTATTTCTTTGGCTCTATCCCCTGGGTAAAGGATAACTTCAGCATTGTGATTCTCGCCATCATCATTATTTCGGTACTTCCCGCTATAATAGAAGCCATACGTCACGTAAAACAGCGTAAAAAGTCAAACTGATGAAGCAATGGGGCATTAAATCTCGTGTTATCTTACTGACGGTACTACCGACGCTTAGTGTCGCCCTGCTGTTGAGTATCTTTTTTATTAATATCCGTATGCATGTATTGGATACGAATATGCGCTATGAGTCTGCAGTAATGGCCTATCAACTGGCCCCTAAAGCACTCTATGGTATCTACACCAAAAACAAAAGCGACATGCAAATTGTCACGGATGCTGCATTAATTCAATATAACCGTATCTTAAGCTCAGCGATTTATACGCCTGATGGTAAATTACAAGTTTATACGGGTGATTTGCCTAAGGTAAAGCCGGACCAATTAGCAGCCCTAAAATCACAATACCGTAACGGCGCTCAGATGCAGCATATCGGCAATGATTTGTTGGTGATTAAACCCATTTTATTTGAACCGATCAACGTGAATAAGCAGGTGAATTATTCCCTGCCACAAAGCTTCTTTGAGCGCACTCAATTGGTCGGTTGGCTGGTGCTTAAAATTAGTGGCTCGGAGAAAATTTTAAAAGAATATCAGGCCATTTCCGCTACCATTTTAATTACATTGATCGGCTTTGCTATCAGTATTATCTTAGGTCTGTGGCTGGGGCGTTATATTACCACGCCGTTACTGGATATTACACGCACGGTTGAGCGGCTTAAAGAAGGCCATTTTGATTCACGTGTCAGTGTAAACACCTCTGGGGAATTCTCTATTCTCAAAGCCGGCATCAATCGCATGGCCGATGCATTAGGGCTTTCACATGAGCAAATGCAAAAAAATATTGACCAAGCCACAGCAGAGTTACGCCAGGCTATGGATGAACTGGCCCAGAAAAACCAGGCGTTGGATGAAGCCCGTCAAGAGGCTTTGCAAGCCAGTAAAATCAAATCACAATTTCTGGCCAATATGAGCCATGAAATCCGTACCCCAATGAACGGGATTATCGGCTTTACTGAACTGTTACAAAAAACCAAACTTAATAAAGAGCAACAAGACTATTTACATACCATTCACGCCTCGGCGCAGAGCTTACTGAGCATCATCAATGAAGTCTTAGATTTCTCCAAGATCGAAGCCGGTAAAGTGACGGTAAAGCCTGAACCGATTAATTTTCGCGAAACCATTGAAGATGTCTTAAAACTGATGGCACCATTGGCTTATAAGAAGCATATCGAGCTAGGGCTAATGTTTTATGCCGATGTGCCGGAGTATATTCTGGCTGACCCGATACGCCTGCGCCAGATTATTATTAACCTGGTGAACAATGCTATTAAATTTACTGAAAATGGTCATGTCACCATCCGTGTAATCCAGGAGCAGTTAGTCCAGGGTAATGCCCTGCTTAAAGTGACCATCGAAGATACCGGTGTTGGTATGGATGCCGCCATACAGGCTGAGTTATTCAAACCGTTTACGCAGGCCGATACTTCTGCCAGTCGCCGCCATGGCGGCACCGGATTGGGATTAGTCATCAGCAAGGGCCTGGTAGAAAAAATGCACGGTGATATTGGTGTAGTCAGCACACCCCGAAAAGGCTCCTCTTTTTGGTTCACTTTTGAATGTCGCTATCAAGCTGAGCAGCCCACGGCGGTAATTGAAGGATTGGAGCGTTTGCGCATCCTAGTGTGTGAAAGCCACACCACAACACGCTTGTCTATCCTACAACTGCTCGAGGGTATGGGAGCCACAGTCGATGCAACACAAACACTGGAAGAAATCAGTCCCACACAAGGCCCTTATGATTTGATCTTATTGCATGTCAATGAGACCGATAATAAAAAAGTGCTTATCCAGCGTATCAAGCCAGTACGCAAAGCCAAAGCACCCCTTATTGTGATGATGAATGCCTCTGATGAGAGCGTAAAGCAGTTTATTAGGGGTACCCATTATTGCTATGGCATCTCCAAACCGTTGATACAATCACGTCTATTGTCTGCTATCGCACAAGCTTGCGGTCTGAAATATACTTCGCAAGATACCTCTGATAAGCCTAAATTAATAATACGCCAGCGCCGGCAAAACGGCAATGTATTGGCTGTCGATGATCATCCTGCCAACCTCAAGCTGGTAAAGATCCTACTGGAAGAAGCCGGATTAAACGTGATGACAGCAACCAGTGGTCAACAAGCCATTGATTTATGTAAGCACCAGCCCTTTGATATGGTACTGATGGATATCCAAATGCCCGGTATGAGTGGTGTTGAGGCAACACAGCAAATTCGCTTATTACAACTTAGCCCCAGGCCCACCATTGTGGCACTTACTGCTGACGTGATGGAAGGCCAACGGCAAAAATTGCTGCAACAGGGTTTTGATGATTATCAAAGTAAACCACTACGATTTGATAAACTGCAAACCTTATTAGAAAAATGGCTGCGCCACCAGACTACGCTCAAATCACAAAAACAGGCTCAAACGACTGAGACATCATCTGAACAAATGCCAATGATCGATCTGGATTTAGGTAAATCCTTAGCCGGTGGCAATGAGAAGACGGCTAGAGACATGCTCACACTACTGGCCAAATCTTTACCGGAAGATCTTGAGAACCTCACCCAGGCTTTTGCACTACACGACGACAAAACCCTACAATCCGTTATTCATCGTATTCACGGCGCAGCTTGTTATTGTGGTACTCCGGCATTAAAACAAGCAGCCAGACAGCTTGAGCATGCACTGAAAACCAAAGCGAAT
This sequence comes from Gammaproteobacteria bacterium, assembly GCA_028282045.1. Taxonomy (GTDB): domain Bacteria; phylum Pseudomonadota; class Gammaproteobacteria; order Francisellales; family CACEW01; genus JANQIS01. The sequence continues at coordinate 5,137 of JANQIS010000192.1, read as the reverse complement.
CAGGCGAGTATTAACGCAGACTATGAACATGCTACGGTGATAATTAACAAAACGCTAACCGCAATTCAAAATTTATAATGCTAATGTCAGGATAATGCCAATGTATCAAACGTTTCACGCATGACTACCAATGCGTTGATGGTTTTGGGCATGCCCACATAAACACTGAGTTGCAAAATGGTCTCTTCAGTCTCTTCACGCGTACAGCCAACATTTAAAGCACCATGAATATGAATCTTTAGCTGTGGCAATGTACCCTGAGTGACTAAAGTCGAGATAGTCACTAACTCGCGTGTCCTTAAATCCAAGCGATCTTCATGTACATAAAACTCACCAAAAGGATGAGTAATGCCAATTTTCCCCAAACGCGGTGAAAGTGTCTCTAAAAACTCAGCGATCTCTTCTGCCTTGGCTTCACCAAAAATTTTATTGAAAACCGTTTTTGCTTTCGCTTCACTCATACTTCCTCCTGTACCAATATAACAATACTTAGATTCTATCTAACTCAATTCATTACTTTAACGTATTGTATAGAGTTATAAGATGATAGTTTCCTAACGATTTTGCGTATTTCGCTCAAGATATCATATATTAAATAACGTTATAAACTCAATCTCTTTAACTGCCTATCAAACCACTTCGCCAATCCTGGCGGCTGGGAATTATCTGGTGAAATTGATTTAACTTAAATCTAGCATTATTAATGAATTCATTACACCAAACATTCGTGTAATCATTTGAAATAGACATTAGATGTAATCAAGGATGATTTCAAAATGTTAGCTCTATCTTCAAGTCTTTTAGCCTCCCAGAACCGCCACCAGAGCGATACCAAAGTAGGTTCACACAGCTCTGAAGGCCATAATTCACATAATCAGTCACAAACACAAGTCCCCAGAACAGATATTGCTAAGGCTAAAGCACCCTTTCATGTTGGTTGCATTGATATTAAAAGTATAAATTTTGATACAGGCCACCATGATGTTACCCAATCCGCCCATGCTGTTATAAAAGGTTTCAACGAAGATAGATCTGAAACCTATTTTTGCAAACTGTATGAGAACCCCCAGGATCGATACCATACGATCACATCGATGTTGTCAGAAATGTGGTATGGCCAGTTTGGCTCAGTTTCTGAAACTCGCCTTATAACCAGCAAAGATGAGACCACTGGAACGACTTCTATTATTGGCGCTGCATCGGTAGGATTAAATAGTTTTACTGAAACAAAAAAATTACTCGATCTCCTAACACAAGGCGTTATAACACCAGCATCACATACTTCTGAGGGCAGTGCTAATGCTAATATACACTCGCAGGCATTAACAAAACAAATACAAGCCTTTCTTAAAAAATACCAGCCCATACTCAAGGGGTTAGAAGATCCAGATACTGATCTATCAGAGGCGCAATATCTTGAATTTGTTTCTGACTTTGATGCTATTTTTAATAACTCGACCCGAGCAACTATTCATGGGGAAGAGTTAACCTTAGAACAAATGGCTTACTACTTTGTCCATGGAAGGGCAGGAATGGATGTTGCATTAATGTTATGTCCTGACGGTGATAATCATCAGTGTAATAATGGGATATCGACGAATGGGCACGGAGATTTTCAATACTCAAAAATAGATCATGATTATGCTACATCTCGCTTGCAAGCATTGACTCACACCAAGCCTATACCCAATGAGTTAGAGCCTCAGATGAATGAATCTATTATTGGTGCACTCATTAAGGGCAACCCTGTACCATTACAGGTAACCAGACGTTTTGACCCAGCAAAGCCTGCACCGGTAGCGCTCCAAGCGGCTCATACAGTAAGAAGTCAGATTACAAATGGCGCAAATACAGCAATCTCGCAACAAAATGCTTATTTGATTCGTGCCATGCAGTTAAGGCATCGAAACCTTTATCAACGAGAAGTGCAACAGGCCCTATCACGAGCAGCTTCTAGTACCATACCACTATCAACCCCAGGAGAAGAAGCTAAATATAAAGAGCTTATCAGTAAATTGCTCACTGGCTATGTTTTAAGCCCAAGCAATGAGGCTCGAGTCATATTTGACTATCATGTGAATTTCTTATCACAAAACCGGCGCAGGCTACAGTCTATCTTACATAACTTGGGTGTAGAGATAGAAGACACTCAAGCATCTACCGGTAGTACAAGGCCCGAACAGGAGCATACCAAGAACCACACAAATCATGCCCCAGTAGAAACATCTTCTAAAGCGCAACTGGATGCCAAAAGGCTTCAGTATGAGCTGGATTTTTATCGCATAAACCCTAACTCTCCACCAGCTATTAAACGACATATAACCTATAGAGACTTTATGAATCATGCAGCAGCACTGATTAAATTTATAGATGATGCTGACCAGGGTAATTTTAATTCCGATGATGCCAGCGCCTATGTAACACTAAGAGAAGCGCTTCAGTTAGAACTATTTGAAATTGGGGCATTGGCTAGAGATGCAAAATCAATTCTGAATCGAGATGGTACAATTAAGAATGACCCTTATTTGGAACAGTTATATACAAAAAACCAATATCCGCAACTGGATAAAACCCTGTCCAGGAGACCAGGTAACCACATAGGTTATGAAGAAACTTATACGATACCCGTAATCAATTTGGATGACAGATATGCACCGTCTAGAAAACTACTAGAGCATATACACAGAAACCATACCACTCTGATGCCGGCTATTACCAGAGCACAAGCACGAATTAAAGGTAAAAATCCAGATGCTGCGACTTTCTTAGCAAAATTAATTGACTGCATAAAATCTGTATTTCACTCTTCTCGCTCAAAACAGGCAAACCTTAAATTGACAACACCGTGGCTTGATCAGTGCCGTGCCGAACTTCAGCGGGTAAACCCCATATTAACAACGACCTCTCACCAGGTGCCGCCCGTATCCGTATAGTTACATTAACACCTGCCAGATAACCATGTTATAAAATTACAGGATAAGGCATAGGCGCATTGGGGGAGCAACTGCCAATGATGCATCCTGCGTGAGAGCATCCTCTAGCTTCACCAATAATTGATTCAGTAAATTTCGATCTTCAGTAGGCATATCAAAGTTGGTAACGTGCATATACCTTAATGGTTTGATGATCAGCTTCTCTAATAGTTCTTTATTATCCACTGCATCACTAGTAGCATAGTTAATTGCAGTATCGAGCGATATTTTTAAATAATCACAGCTCGCTTTACTCTTTGCATCTTTAAGCAAAGCATGCATTGATCGCTTAAGTTTTTTCATCATATCGTGATCAGCACTATCATTTTGGAAAAAACAAGTACTAACAGGGGGTGGCTCCTTTCCCTTTTGGGCCAATTGCGCACACTGGATATCACCAGGGTTGCTTGACACTGCCTGGGATTTAGCAGGTGAAATGCTACTTGAGAACTCAAGAGTCAGCAATAACTGTTTTGCCATATCTCTCTGCGCCTGTAGATCAATAATTGATTTTAAGAGCTTCTCAAACCTTAGGGATTTAGAATTTGCCATAGTCTCAAGGAAGCTAGAATAGCTTGTATATAGAGGGATAACAATAGGTTTGGTTTTACGCAGTGAGGATATATTTAGTGTCAAGCTATTCAATAGGGATGCGAAAACAATTTTTATATCTTCTACATGTTTTTTTAAAAGCGTTGTTTTCTTGCAGTTTTTCCCGGCAGCACAGAGTTCTACAAGAAGTTGCATGGTATGGACTAATTTCTTTAACGACTGATCTTGTTCAATATCTTGCCTGTTTTCAGCAATAAACTCCTTAAGAGGCGCAATAAGTATTTCATAACATTCATCTATTTTTCTATTGCTTTTAGTCGCTGTTTCAGAGCTAGGAACAGGAATGTCACAAAAAGGCATAATATTTAATTGGCGGTCACCACATATTTTTTTAATTGATTCTGTAACTTGGTTAGCTTCGTTGGTATCTTCTGGCAAAAAGATATATTGTTCTATATATTCACTTAACTTCACATGAAACCCGCTAGATTCACTATATTTATTAATAGAAATTAACTCACCCATCTCGGTTTGCAAATGGGAAATCTGTTGTTTCTTTGCTAAAATTTTATATCTAGCATCAATGCGCTCACGCATCAATTTCAAATTGCTTATACTACTTAAAATGGGAACAAGGTCACGTGAGAATTTTTTCATTGTTCCTGTGCCTTTCTTTAATTCAAGAATATTCAAAATATGGGCTTGGAGTTGCTCTAAGCTGTTATTGACCATTAATAGGGCTGCTTCTCTCTTTTCTTCATCCCCGTCAATATCCTTAAGCCCATGCTCGCGAAGGTTTTCTAGTAATAACTTGATATTATCCACAGGAGTAGCATATTTTTCTTTTGTCGCCAGCAAGCTGCCATCTTCCCTTATAATTCCCCGTGTTATGAGTAATGGAAATATATAGGACTCTAAATCATTCAGAACTTTTTCTGTAAATATTGATACCACCGTTGATATCACTGTTGGCAACAATAAGCCTTTATTAGCTGCAATTGTTTGAATACACCAATCAACTGCAACGAACTCTGCCTGAGCTAGCGGAGCATCGAGCAACGCAGCACTTGCCATATAACCGCATGACCAACCGGTATCCTGCTGCCCGTTACACACTAACCTTGCACCAGAGGTTGGTGGTGATACAGCAAGCGCGTTGGCAATACCTTTATACTGGGGCTCAGCGCTTTCTATTGCGCCAATGTCACGGTTACGAGAAGCATCGCCCAGGGTATTGTGCACCTCTGCTGTCAATACACCAGCAGCACTCATGGTGCCGCTCACCCTCACCCAATGAGAATGCCCTACCAGCATTGGGGATTGGAAATGAATCGCACCGCCTAACTCACGCGCACACGCACGGACATGATTCATCATAATAGGAAATGAATCATCCTCAGCAACACATGGCGGTAAGATTACAGTACCAGGAACAGTTATCGCTGTAGGCTCTGTCATTTGTTCACCAAGCAAATCGGTCATATCACGCATTGTCATCCAATGATCAACCGGCGGCATTTCACCTCTTGTCAGATAGTCAGCAATACTGGGTTGCTCTACATCATCAGCCGCTGCTACCGCAGCCGTTTGTAACCTTTGAAATGCTTGTTGGA
>JANQIS010000135.1 GCA_028282045.1 Gammaproteobacteria bacterium | reverse complement strand
ATTCACGTGGGGCGTTTCTGTGCGCAAAAACGCCATGACCGTCTGCTGGCCGCTTTTGCCAAGGTGCACACCACACATCATTTAGTCTGCCTATGTGAGCCTGATGCACGGCTCACTGCTTTGATTGCTGAACATGGTTTGCAAGACCGCGTGCAGGTTGCGGGCTTTCAGACTAATCCGTATCCGTGGATCAAACATGCTGATTTATTGATTCTCTCATCCGACCATGAGGGCTTGCCGTCGGTGTTGGTCGAAGCGTTGATCTGTCACACTGCGGTAGTGAGCACTGACTGTCCTAGTGGTCCGCGCGAGATTCTTGCTACAGCATTGCAACAGTACCTGGTGCCAGTGGACGATGTGGTAGCGTTGGCTGAAACGATTGACCGTGCCTTGCAAACTGATATTACCATTCCCAGTATGCGACGTTTTGCTTTGGATGAGGCAGTGCAGCGCTATCTCGCCCTTAGCGCATAGTTGACTCAATCACTGCTAGCGTCTGATCAGCACAGCGTGCCATGGTGTAGCGTGCCACAATAGCATAATTGTCTTGTTGGCAGTGCTTGCGCAAAGCTTCATCACTAAGCAGTTGTTGTAACTGTGGGAGAATGTTCTCTGGCTGTGCCAGAGGAATGATTTGCTCCGTCGGTAAAATTTCTGCCGCGCCATTGGTGTCACTGGTGAGTACCACACAGTGTTGTGATAATGCTTCAAGTACCACATTGGAAAAAGGCTCGTAACGTGGCGGAAATAACAGAATATCCGCTGCGGCATAGAATTGCATAATGTCCTGTCGCTGGCCGACGAAGGTTGCTTGATCAGTCAGCTCCAATTGGCGCGCCAGTTTTTTATAACGTGCCAGATGTTTATCTTTACCCACCATCAATGCTTGAAAAGGGGCATTCACTTGAGCAAGTAGTTGTAAAAAAATATCCCCCCCCTTGCGCTGCCAACCACTGCCAACGAATAATACGATGGGTACACTCATATCGAGATTAAATTCCTGGCAGATTGCCTGACGATCAGCAAAGCGATCACGTACCTGCGGTTCGATACCGTTGTAAATCACAGTAACTTTGTCATCGGCAATGTGATAGGTGTCAATAATTTCTTGTTTTACCATTTGACTGTTGGCAATGATTGTCTGGGCACGCATAAAGCAGCGACGTTCTAACCAACAAGCGATAGCATGCATGGGGTTGGAGTAGAAACGTTTGCCCACACGGCGCATAAAAACGCGATGCACGCCATCACCTGCACGGTAAATATCGGCTGAGTCAATCCGTGATAACGCAAAGTAAAAGCGCTGGCCTTTTGTCGCGCGTGCCTGGTAATTAAGCCATAGTGTTTTAATCCAAGATGGTAACCATTTGGGCGCGCCGGCATGTAGTGTGTTATGTGAAATATCGTACTGATCCAGCGCCGCAGTCAGACGCCTGAGGAAATTCTCCGCGCCGCCAAAGCGCGTGTCCTCCAGGCGGACAAAGGTGACTGTTCTAGTCACCTAACTCAACCATTTCAAATTCATCTTTGCTGGCACCACATTCAGGGCACACCCAGGTAATAGGAATGTCATCCCATTGAGTACCAGGTTCAATACCTTCCTCAGGGCAACCGACTGCCTCATCGTAAATGTAACCACACAGCACACACATATATTGCTTATCCATAACTACTCCTTTGTTTATTAGACACTAAATTGTGCTTGATTTTAGAGAAAAAACGGTTTTGATGCCAGCAGGGAAATACCCGCTTATGCACCGGATTCAAACTCAGGTTATGATAAAAAAACAAGTCGCATAGGGGTTTTCCCCCTGTTTGTTTTGTTCAACGCCGCGAAAAACCTCTTTCTTTAGGTAAGCGATATAAGTGGCGTTGGATAAATATGAAACCCTGTAAGTTGAAGTGAAAAAACATGTTACACGGTAATTAAGATATTGTTCAAAGTGCAATGCCGATCAATTAATGTTTATATGCAATTATCGCATCAATAGTCGGCGTAAATATTCTTTCTCGTCCCTCTTTTTGTGAGGTGGCAAGCCCTTTTTCTACCAAACTTGCTAGGACACGGCCTGTGTATTGTATTGTTTTATCCAGCTCTTTGGATAGCTTAGATGCGGTTGAACTATTAAGAAATGTTAGCACTTTTAGGACATCTTCTTCAGTCCCGGTAATATCGGTTCTTTGTACACGATCTTTACCAAGTTTCATAAGCATTGGTTTGGCAATGTCGAGTGTTACTTTATCGGTTAAATCACCGATATATAAATGACTCATTAATCGTGAAATTAAACCGAAAACATAGCACAAACGACCATTTGTTACTTTAAATAAGTATTCAAATACGGACGGCTCTATTGGTAATTCAACCTTTTCGCTTTCTCTGTAAAAATTTACCCGTTTAGCTAACATTTCTGATAAATCCGTTAATCGTATTGGTAATAACATAATCTCATAGTTAATAATGTCATCTAAACGATCAACCTGCTGTGCGATAAACTTTCTGAGTCCAGTATCACCCACAAACAACCAGTTACTGCCTTCAATTTGAGTGTAATCTCTTAGTGCATTAAGTAGATATTTTAATTCAGCCGGTTCGTGCATTTCACCAACATCCAGGTTGTTCAATTGAAAAATGACGCCTTTGGAATAACCGGCTTCTTTTGCAATAGCAATTAAATCTTCCAGATGCGCTCCTAGAGGGTGTCGTCAAATTATACACCACATCATCATGGCCCTAAATTGTACTGCCGCAAGGAACGAATTGGCATTTTTTGCATAACGAGTGGCGAT
>JANQIS010000134.1 GCA_028282045.1 Gammaproteobacteria bacterium | reverse complement strand
CCAACACTAACAATACAATCACGCCACAGCGTAAGGCTCTCATTTGCTTTCTTTTAGCGCTTGTTTAAAGGTGGATTTAAGTTTACGCAGTGTATCATTAGAAATACCTTGCTGTAATCGGCTGGCCGATTGGGTTTTGGCTAATTTGTCACTTGAGGCCATCAGACGATTAGCGCCGGCTATTTGTCCACTGGCGGCAGCAATCGGTTGCTGATTGGCGCTACTGTGTGGATTAATCTGGCTAGCTGATTGCAGGGTTTGCGTTGGTGATGCTGTCGCACTACTACCAATTCCGGCCGGCACCGTTGGTGTCAATGCAGTGCCGGCAGCGACTGAATTCACTGCCGGTAGCACAGTAGATGAACTGGCTACTACCGTAGTGGCGCCACTATCTTTAAAATCATCAAACAAACTACCACTAATAGGGCCAACGGCATTAGCACACCATGTGGGGATACGAATAATCAAATAACCCACCACCACAGCACTGGTGAGCAAGCCTAGCGGCGCCATTAAAGTTGTGTTTTGTGACCAATTGGCAATATCAAACTGTTGCCATATCTGTACGGCAATCGTCACTACAAAAATCAATCCGAAAATACGCGCCCCCATCTGAATGACCGATTGCAGTGCTTTGGCTAATAAGCCCCTGCAGATGCTCAAAGTTCCGATCGGCAATAATAACAATGCCAATAACGAGACAATATAAAAACCCAGCACCACCAACACGATTTGCGCTCCGATCAAGGCAAATGCCAGCAAAATAGTAAAGCCGATGAACAAATAAATCATACTCATGCCGACATTGGCAGTGCCGTAATAAACCGATAATTTCAGCAAACGAATGCTTGCATCGAAGCCAAACTGCCAAATCTTAGCAGGATTAAAAATGAATTGGTTCCAATCGGTTGTTTTACTGCCGGCAACCTGAGTAAAGCCGTCAATTAAGTGTTGTAATAAAAACGGATAACTGGAAATAATAAAGAAAATTAAACTGAGCTTCATCACTTTAAAAACCAACGCCCCAAAAGTACTGTCCTGGCGATAGGACCAGACCAACCCAAAAAGCGCCATTTCAATCACCGCAATCACCGTAAACAACCCTATCGCGATGTTACCAACATGATTAAAGTGTTTGGTCAGCTCAGTTAAGCCATGCTGTTGGATGACAGTTAAGATGTCAGGAGAGAGTGCTGTGGCCATCAATCTGCTCCTTGGCTATCGTGTTGTATGTGAAAGCGTTTGAACTGAGTATCCCCATCGATATCACCCAATCCTCCATGATCAAAGAAACCACTTTTGCTGTTACCTGACATTTTCTTATAATTGACGTTTTTAAATGCTTTATCGGCTTGTTGCGTGCGGCTGTTAATTAACTGGAGCAGTGCCGTGTTGTTGGCATTATTGTTAGGATGAGACTCGGTGGTATTATTATTCATATTGGGTAGTAACATGCCCTGAGCACTGCTGATGGCCAGGCCAAGTAACATAACCCCTAAAGCCAGCCTATTTATTTTGCTCATCATCGCTACTCATGTGAGATGCACTCGTATTGGTATCGTCGCCAGCATGTTGGCGCTTTGGCATATGGCTTACACCATAGCCGATTACCGCTCCACCCACTGCAGCTACCCCAACAGCAACACAACCGCTCAATAATAGTGACAATATTAATACGCTGCCGGCGCTAAAGTATTGCGTCATTGTGCTGACCTTAATTCAGGAATCGACTCCATGGACTCATGATAAGGAGGCAACACAGTGTCTTTGCTCACTAAGACGGAGAACTGATAGCCAGCGTGGATCGTGATAGTCGGCTGGATATTTAAGCTGCGTTCAGCCAGTTTAGAACCCACATTAAAAGCTGTCTGTCCCACACCTTGTAACGCTGATGCTGTTGCGGTACTGCTCAGGTTAGGTGATGCCACACAAGTACCACCGCTACAGGTTGAAGTGTAGCTACTGTTCATTTGGTTGGTAGCAATAATCGCCGGAATACTAAATAGGGCCGATAATGCCGCTGCACCAATAATACGACCCCAATGATTATTTACTTCATCTTCCATGCCGGAGACACCCATCGAATTTGTTGCCGGCTGATTAGGCAGGACGACTGAACTGCCATCAGGGCGAATTAAACGGACAAACTTAGCTTGGATTTGATATTGGCCATAGGCAATTTTGGAGTTATATTCGCCGATCAAACGAGAGTCCTTTGGGATCAACAGGTATTGGCCATTGATGGAGTCATATACATTACGTGAGACACGCGCCACAATCACACCCGGGTTATTAGAGATAATTTGAGTCTGTAAAATAGCAGGAATCACCGTACCGGCTTGTAGCTCATATTTCGATACCGGATATTGCACGCCATTTTTATTATAAATATCTTTATTAACCTTACCGCTCATAAAAGACAGCTTTTGGTTTTGCATATTTTGATTACTATAGCTGTCACCCTTGGCAGATTGTTTATTATGCGACTTGTCATTTTTATTGGTATCTTGCTTTTGTGAGTGATTCAATTGTTTTTGTGATTCAGGCTGCGGAGCACCGCCGGCAAAGAAGATTGCACTGGAGGCAGCTTGACGGTCATACTCTGTCTGATGCGACACTGGTGTCTGACGTTGCGCACGCAGTGATTGTAGTTGTGACTGTAGGGAATTTTGTTGTGAGCGCAGCTTTTCAAGCTCACGTTTAATGCTGTCCGGGAGCATCGTTTGCACAGGCTTATGGCGACCTAAGAGCTGATCAATCTGATGCGCGTCCTCATAACCATCCGGTAGCTTTTCCAGCGCATGATTTTGATCACTACTATTGGCCGACTGAGCAGCAATTTTGGTATTGATGGTTGACTGAGCTTGTCTTCGTTTAGCAGCATCACTAAATGCTGTCACCACGATATACAGCAACAGCACCACAATCACCACGGCAACAATAATAACCGCACGCTTATTGAGCTGCGTGACGCGTGGTTTATCCTTATCAAGCAGGCTTCGTTTATCTGTCATGATGGCCTCTTAATCATGCTCAATTTGCACGATAGTTTTACCTGTTTTGTCTACACCGGTTTGCAAACGCGCCTTTTTAATTACGGTATCCACAATCATGTAGCGCCCTTTGGTACGGTAATTAATCATAGTGCCATACTTGCCATTGTTATCGGCAACGTACAACACCGGCATGGTTGTATTATAGAAATCTTTCGGAAACTCAATAAACGTCTGACGGCTATCATTAAAGACCCGCACCGGATACCATGCCGGCTTATTACCTAAAATCATACCGAATTTATAATCAAAATTCAGATCAGCCAAATCTAATTGAAATGGTGAGCCGGATGCCTTGCTGGCCGCTGCTGCACTAGGCTCTTCACCCATTGGTGAGAGCTGATGCACCATACTATCAGGATAATGCCACTGCACCGACGCCATGTAGGTATTGTTACTGGTAGATTGTAATAATAAGTGATACACCCGCCGATTGGTGCTCACCACAACTGTATTGATCAAACCAGCTCTATTGGGTTTAACTAACAAATGCTGCTGGCGCATGGCGCCTTCACCACTGTAAGTTTGTGCAATCTGCCAACGCAAGGTATCACCGGCTGCTTCAGAGATAATCTTCTCACCGGGTTCAAAAGCAATATCGGTAATGTGCATCGGCGCAGCATAAATGGTATAAAGCTGCCCGGGCACATAACCATAAGTCATCATGGCATTAAAAAAGTCCGTGCTTTGCGGAAACACCATGGCATGCTTATTGGCATAGTTAACAGCCGCTTCCTTAGTCTTGAACTGCTGACCGGTCATTTTATCAGCCAGCGGCTTGGGCACTGGCATTAACTGACCCGGCACTGGAACCGGTACATACTCTTTGACAATTTTAACCCGCTGTTTATTGACCTCACTGACTGGCTGATAGACAGCATTGCCCGCCACCATGCTATCAGAAGACTGATTGGGTTTCTCAAACGAAGGGCCGCAACCGGTCAGCAACAGTGACACACTGGTGATCATAAGCAGTGATAAACCGAGTTGTTTATACATGATTAACCCTCTTGTTTAATATTAAAATAACTAATCTTTAAGCCGGTAGGATTACGCAGCAGCTCGCGGCTATTGGTCGGCGGTGCGCCCTGACGCAAAGTAAACAGGCCATTAAATAACTTGGTCGCGATCACTTTGCCATGTTCATCATAAGTAGTCTGGACCCAGGTAAATTCATAGCTATGCTCACTCACCGGATGATAGTTTTGAATCTTAATTGATTGAGTGAGTTCACCAATATGCTTAAATGGCCTCACCTTGCGCGCAAAAGCAGTGAGTCTGTCGACTGCTCGCCCTTCTGCCATACGATAAGCACCCAACCATTGATTATGGAGTAATACCGGGTCCAGCGGCAGTGTAAAGATACTATGAATAAACTCACTGATAAAATAGGCTTGCTGTGCACTGCTGGCGGTATAATTTTGCGCAATCGGATGCATGTTGGTGATGGCCTGACCCGGTTCCACCTGGGCAATATAAACGTATTGCTTTTGTTGATTTGCTACCACCACAATGGCAACCAACAAAATAATAATGATCACCAAAGACAATAGTGCTGCCAGGCGCCAGTTACGTAGCTGAACCCTGGCATCACCAATGCGTTGGTCCCACTGCATCTTGGCATTAGTGTAGCTGTCGTCTATCGGATCGGCTGGTTGTTTTTTAGTGTCTGGCATGTGTTTTATCCTTGCTATAGGGCGGTGCCACTGTTTGTGTCAGCAAGCCGGCGTTCACCACGAAACCACTTGGCGTCATTGCCACAGCCCAAACGCGGTGCTGCGGCGCATTGACCAACATCAATAAATATAAGCTTAACAATAAGCCTAACACGACGTTTATAACACAAATCCAGCGCCAGACTGCAGTTTTACTCACCATAGCACCCAATGGCCTATCCCACTGTTGATTAACCGCTTGAAATGGTGTGACAACCGGGCCGTAATCATAATTCTGTGCTGATACTCTATTCTGATTAATCTCACTCATGGGCTGAACGCTCCTTAATAATGTCAGCAGCCCATGCCAGATCATTAGCACGCAGATACGCATCAACCCGATCAAGGTAATCAGGATATTGACTACAAATCTCCTGCATTGCTTTTTTATCTTCCGAGCGGCTGGCAGCACAAATAGCCAACGATAATTCGCTCAACCCCAACTCAAATAAGCTATTACCAACATGTGATTCATAATAGTACTGACGCTTAGGAATCGCATTAGCTAAAATATGAATCTGCCGCGGGTTTAAACCCAGATCGAGATAAGCTTGCTGGACTTGCGGTTCTAAAGCACGATCATTAGGCAGGAAAATACGTGATGGGCATGATTCGATGAGTGCCGAAGCAATGGAAGCGTTAAGCGCGTCATTAACTGATTGGGTCGCAAAAATAACGCTGACATTCTTCTTACGCAATGTCTTGAGCCACTCACGAATCTTGGCAGCGAAAATCGGATGATCCAGAAACAGCCAGGCTTCATCCAGGATCAGTAATGTCGGTCGGCCACTAAAGCGTTTGTCTAACACATGGAATAAATAACTCAACACTACCAGAATCACTGTCGGTATGCTCATGAGCGCTTCCATCTCAAAGCATTGCCAGGATTTTTCATAAAATAACTCATGGCCTGCATCGAGGATATCACCAAACGGCCCACCCAAAGTGTAGGTGTCCAGCGCCCGACGGATACGCTTGTCCTGTACCAATGCCTTAAGACCCGTAATGGTGCGTTGCGCTTTAGGAACTGCGGATAAGCTCAGTAACGCTTTCCAGATGGCTTCTTTGATTTCCGGTGTGATGTCGATGTGTTCGTTTATCAGCAACTCAGCGACCCATTCAGCAGCCCAGATGCGTTCGGTTTCCTGATCAATATGGGCCAGCGGCTGAAACACTAAACCATTGGTATCATGAGCACCCACTTCATAATAATGACCATGACTCATCACAGTAGGAATATAAAAGCTACCGCCTTTATCAAAGATAAATACTTGTGCTTGGCTGTAGCGCATAAATTGCATGGCGATCAAACACATCAACACCGATTTACCGGAACCGGTTGGGCCAATAATCATTTGATGGCCTACATCACCAACATGAGTCGATAGGCGAAAAGGTGTATTACCTGAGGTTTTAGCGTAGGTCAACACCGGTGCATCAAGATGCTCATTGCGCTGTGGGCCCGCCCACGTCGCTGAAAATGGAATCAAGTGTGATAGATTTAAACTGTGCAATAAGGGCATACGCACGTTGGCATAGCAGTGCCCGGGCAACGATGATAACCAGGCATCGAGTACGTTCATGGTCTCCAGGATGGTGGTAAAGCCTAAGCCATTAATAATACGCTCTACTTCACGTGCTTTTTGTGCCACCACTTGAGGGTTTTCATCCCATACCGTTACCGTACCGGTATAATAACCAAACGATACATGATCTTCGGCCAGCTCTTGCAATGCTGCATCAGCATCCTGCGATTTACGCACTGCTGCCGTATCGACCATGGCACTTTCGGACTTGGAGAAAGATTCAGTCAGCAAGGTTAGAATACCTTTACGTTTGGCAAACCATTGGCGCCGGTAATTTTTAAGGATTTTTTCTGCATCCAATTTATCTAAAGGCAAATAACGCGACACCCAACGGTACTGGATGGGTAAATGATTAAGCTGGTCTAAAATCGCCGGTACCGAATTGGCCGGAAAACTCATGATGGTGATAGTGCGCAAATGTAACTTGCCCAGTATCGGTTCTAAGCCACCGGTTAATGGCGTATCAGCCAGCACGCCATCTAAATACATCGGCACCGGTGGTTTTG
>JANQIS010000092.1 GCA_028282045.1 Gammaproteobacteria bacterium | reverse complement strand
GTATCTCTATAAATTGAGGCATCTAGTTGAAAATACTATTTTGCACTTGAAAGAATGGAGAGGGATCGCCACTCGTTATGCACAAAATGCCAATTCGTTCCTTGCGGCAGTACAATTTAGGGCCATGATGATGTGGTGTATAATTTGACGACACCCTCTAAGCATTGCTTGCAAGGACTTTAAAAATGATAACGACTTTTCTTTTGCCTGATAGACAGATAAAGGTTTCAAAAAAACATTAATATCAATGAAAGGATAACTACTCAGTTTTGATAGCGAGTCAATATATTCTTGAAATTCACTTTCTGTGAATTGATACTGAGCAGCTTGAAGGCGAATATTAGTTCGTATAGCTTCATTTGGAAAAAGTGTTTCATCCATAGGAAATTGAATTTGGGCATCTTCTGCAATCGTTACATTCCGTATATGAGTGCTTATATCATGAGGTATACTAGTTTCTGAAGAAGATGGTGAAGATGATAATAAGTTACCATTAGAAACTAAGCATTGATAAACTCTGCTTTCATCTCTACCAAAAAGATCCATTAAAGTTGCTTCATTCGGACATTTTTGCAAAACATTTTGAGTAAAGTGCATAAAACTTGAAAATATAGCCGGTTTTACATCTTCACTTACGCCATCAGAGACAGTAGTTTGAAGTTGACACCAATATACATAAAAGTCTAATAACTGCGCTGCTCTAAATGCACCATAAGTTTCCTTAAGTTGATTTAAGATCGTCTTTAACTGGGGTAACGTTTTATCAGAGTCTATTTCAAGTAAACTGATTAGCCTGAGCACGCCAGTAGTAAAACTCGCCGAGGAATCGTCATCCAAACCTGATGGTAGTACATGTTCCAACCTGCGTAGATAATCTTTAAACTTAACATCAGGCTGAAAATTTCTTTTGAGTAATAACCCGCTTAGAAAAGCTTCACTTCTCGTAGTTAACAAAGTTTTCAGGTATTGCACACTCTTTTCAGGTAGAGGTTCAAGCATCAACTCAAAAAATATCGCCTTAACCTGGTTAGGAGTAATTTGCGTAGCATTGCCCATCAGTAGTTGCTCCACAAACTGAAGTGGTGTCGTCACATCACGGCCAACGATCAGTGCAATCTCTACCATTGTTTGTATTTCATCAAAATGACTAGATTCTCCCGCATTTAATAATCGCAAGGCATCGGGTAATGCACAAAGATCATTAAAGATCGGCTTAAGAGTATCTTTATCAAGATCAAGCAATGAACAACCTTGTTGCTGACATTGTTGTTCCAACTGACTAAAACGACTCCCAATAGCTCTAAATTTTACTGGGTTTCTGAAAGCCATTTTAGCAATATCAAACTTAGATAATTGAGTTGAATTTATTTGTAAAAGTGCAGGGTTAAATGCGATTAGGTTCGCAAGCCGTGCTTTATCTTTAAACGATACCTGTTGCAATGGTGAAACATTCTCCCTAGCAAACAAAGCCTGCATCGGAGTCAGTTGAGGCATTAAGCTTTCCAACACACTCTGAGCTTGTGTTAATGTCAGACCATTTTCCTGACTGGCAACATAACGATAGAAAAGTTGTTTATACCCATTTTCATCTGCACCAGGGCGTTGGCTCTGCTGTAGTGTTTCAACATACTGCAATAACATTTGTTTTTCAGGTCTATATTCAGCAGAAGGGGTATTATTATTCAATTGCATTTCATTGGTGCAAAAACGATATCCATGCTGCGTTACAGCATCATAATATGCATGGGAAAGTGGCAAACGATCCAGTAGAGCCATAGTGGTAATTAAGTCAAACTGTAACTGACGATCGCTACTATCAACTTGATCTAATAACACCAATATTCGATCCATTAAAGTTAGCATATCGGTAGTATTATCACCTTCCCGGTTAGTAAAAATGATCAACTGTCTTTCAGTACTACTAATCCCGTTATCAGGATACTGCGGTAACGAGATACCAAGCTCAACAAGTCTTGTTTTAAATTTTAAAAACCCCTGCCACAATTGATCAAAGTCAGTCAATTGACTTTGATTATAATGATTGGTAAGCAAGCCATTCCACCAACTTAACTCAGTCTCAGTTAAAGTTGCTGTCTGAAATATTTTTTCTAGTATCGACATTTTGGTAAAATCTGCGAAATTAACTGAATGTGCTAGAAAATGCATTTTGAAAGATTCATAGCTTTGCGCATTGCGTGCTTTCAATTGTTGTAACATATCGAAGAATTGGCAAAGCTCAAAAGGAGATGTGGTATATAATGCCTGTAATAGAGCCTGGTTATATGGGCTTAAATCTTGCAGAATCTCCTCATAATCTTCAATATTTACTGAACCTGCCTGGCCACTCAATCTTAAATCAGCTCGCCATGCCTTTTTGAAAAAATTATCCTGTTGAGTGCTCTCACTTTCTAAATCCTGTAGTAAATAATAGTGTCGTAAAGGCATATCAACAATAGGTAAACCCTGGTTCCTTTCACCTTGGACACTCGCCAATTTCATTGGTTCACTTTCATTGTATGATAAAACCTTATCACCATTTTCTTGTCGTTGAATGTAAAAATGAGCTGGCAAATGAAATTCATTAAAATCAGCTTGCATTAAACCAGGATTTGAGATTAATTTTTTAAATGCCTCAGGGCTAACTGCACCAATTCGATCAAGCCGATCTCCAAAAATTGATACTAAAAAATCTTGTGTTATCGCATCGATTACAGTACTGGCATCTTGAATATTTGGCGGAATGCCTTCAAGGTCTCGTGTAGTAAATTGTTCTAATCCATTACCAGGAAAAATAGGCAGAGCTACTGCCGGCTGCCTCCATGATGAAGACTGGTTAAAATGAGCATTAAAATGAGCACGTATTTTGTGAATTTGATTTAAATCAGTTATCTGATATTTTTTCACTATATATAAGATGATGACTTTCCATGTGAGTGAGTCATAATTCTTAGACTCTTTCTTTAATAGATCACGAAATTTATTACGAAAATTAGTTTTAGTAATCAATTCATCCGGCGCAAAGTCAGCTAAGCCATTTTCATATTGGTGAGATTGATTTTGTGCCTGACTAACAGCGGTATGTATTGCCGTACTTTGTGTATGATCAGTTGCACGGACATGGCCCTGCTCAAGCGCATGACTAAAGTTGACCACCAGGTTATCACTTGCACCGGTAACTTTATAACGTTTACCTTTGAACTTATCAGCTATTATAAATTCAGTACTTGTTGTCGAATCATTTTCATCAACACGTTCTTCCAAAGTATATTGCTTATTGCGCTCCCAAGTGTCAAATGCAGATACAAATCTAGCTTTTGCTTTATTTTTTTCGACTTCAGCAGCAATCTTAAGACAGGCATTTCTATAGCCCGTCCTACCTTCGTACAACGGCGGTACTTCGAGCTTCACATCACAACAAAAATCTACCTGGCCAATTTTAGCTATCAATTCATCTATAAATGCTTCAGTAAAATCCCGATCAAAGTTATCGATATTAATAACAATAGTCGTGTTAAAATGTTCAAGCGTTGCTAATTTCTCAATAAATTCTAACACCACCGCCTGAGTGGTCATTGAGTCCTTGTCAATCCTAATCGCGCTAAATAGAGGAAAGTCGACATGTTGCATAAAGTTTACAAATTCATTGCAGAGCTTATCTCTCATATAAGCTTCGCTCCGAAATTCATTACCGAGATCGCCTGCAGTTAAATCAAGTTTATAATTTTGTGCTTGCTCCTGCTCGGCAAGCGTCTTCATATATCGTAAAGTTTCGGTGAGCTTTTCATATTGCAAATTGTTAGGTTGCCTATGCCAGCCATCTAACCTTACTACAGGGCCTTTATGGTAATTTGGGCTTTGGCGTAATAATGCACATAATTGCTTAACCTCTTCTACACTTTTTTCAGGGCTATGAAAATGGGCTGCAATTTCTTCTGAAGTTTTTTCATCCGAAAGTAAAGAGAAAAGGGAACAAGGATTAAACTCAAGAATGCTGGCTCCACTACTATCTGTAATAGTATAATCGAGAGTTTGATAAACACAATTACTTCGACTTAGCCCTTGCCAATGAATCGGCAATTCACCCTCTGCTAACTTCTGAAGGAACGCTAGAAAACAGGCTTTAATCTGTTCACGATCAAACGAAGCTTCCTGCGTCAACGTAAGCTTAAAATCTATTCCAGGTATAATGCCTTTGCGCCAATCCTCCTGCTCAGGATCATTGATCAAATCATTTACTTTTTTGAGTATCGCAATGGTTTGATCGTGTAATGCTTGTAAATCTCTCAGGCTATTAATATTAAGGTCTGCCCGCACAGTAAAATAAGTGACTGGTTCGTTTTCCGGATCATACGGTCGTAATAATCGTAATTCAGTTTCCTTATCAATTTTTTCTTGGGGTTGCGTCCTCCAACCAAACTTATCTCGATTAACATAGCGAGTACTCTGATACTGTTTCCTTACTCGTTCTGTATCCTCATGGGTAACCTGATGAAGCAAACCGATTTTATCAACAACATGCTGGTCTGTTAGTGCATTTTCTCCTGCTAACTCATGATGCAATTTAAGTCTCTTGCCTGTTTGCCAAAACTGATTTATCTGATCATGGAATTTAACAATTCTATTATATCCATATTGCTGTGTATCCACATAAAATATGGCTTGGATTCCTTGTCCTTGCATAGTATACCTCTACTTAAAATTTAACTGAAACATTTCGCTTGTGCGGATAGAATTTACAGATTCCTGCTTAGAAAGCAGTTTGCACCAACCAAACGCTGGCACATATTCGTATAAATACGCTATGGTTATAACAAAAGCTTTATATAGTTCAGATTACAGCGCAACTTAACTTGGTTTCATCACGCTATTGCTGTTAAGTTGGCCGTTGCTCCAGCGCATGATTACGCCAGGCATAGATTAAAGCCTTGACCAGGGTGGCCAGTGGAATAGCAAAGAACAGCCCCCAAAAACCCCACAACCCGCCAAAAAACAAGACCGCTGCAATAATGGCAATCGGGTGTAAATTAACCGCCTCTGAAAACAAAATTGGTACCAATAAATTGCCGTCCAAAAACTGAATCACCAAATACACCACCAGTATCCACACAAACATGCTACTGGCACCATACTGCAGCAGACCGACAATGACCACCGGAATAGTAACAATCACCATACCGACATAAGGAATAATTACTGACAAACCGACTAATACCCCCAACAACAGGCCATAATTCATATTGAAAATACGAAAACCAATATAGGTTGCCACTGCAACAATAATCACTTCCAGCGCTTTGCCACGCACATAGTTACCCAGTTGAAATTGCATTTCCTTCCATACGCTGACCAGTAAACCTTTATCTTGCGGGGAAAACTGCTGGCACCAGGCAATAATTTTGTTTTTATCTTTAAGGAAAAATAACGCCAATAACGGCACCAAAAAGATATACACCATCCAGGTGATGATCGCCGGTAATGAGGCCAAAGATACTGAAAATGCCTTGCGCCCTAACGTGGCTATTTTATTAGGGTCGATTGAAGTGCTGTTGACCAGATCACTCACAGCTCGCTCAGAGATATAGTTAGGAAACTGCTTAGGCAGTTCATAAACGTATTGATGAAATGTCTGTAGCATCAATGGTAATTCAGACAATAATTGTGCTAATTGTTTGGACAGCAACGGTAAAAGCCAAATCAATGCTATTACAAATAAACTGATAAACAGCACATATACCACAAACAATGCCAACCATCGCGGCAAGTGGCAATGCTTTTGCAATGGATTAATCACCGCTTCAAGTAAATACGCCAAGGCCAAACCGGCCAGCAGCGGCGCTAAAATACCACCGAATAAAGCGATTATCAGCGCCACACCGACGATAAATAATAGCAAAATCGCCGCCTGTGGTTCTGCAAAATAACGATTACTCCATTGTTTGATAATGGCAAACATACTTTATACCTTTTGTGTTTTTTCAATCCAAAAATGGAACACTTCATCACGCTGCTCTGATTGTAGCAGCTTATGGCCGGTTTGTTGGGTGAAGATACGAAAGTCATCCACACTGGCCGCATCGGTGGCGATAATATGCAATTGTTCACCCGCCGCTAAATCTTTGAGCGCTTGGCATGTTTTGAGTACCGGTATCGGACAGCGCAGTCCGCGCACATCTAATTCATGCATCAGATAAGCGTCCATCATCCATGTGCAATACCCGCTGTGCCTGCTGCGCTAAATGCACATCATGCGTGACCATCACCACGCTCACACTTTGCTCACAACTTAAATCAAGCAATACTTGCATCACCTGCTCAGCATTATGCTTATCAAGGTTACCGGTCGGCTCATCAGCCAAAATACAACGCGGCTGAGTCACCACGGCTCGTGCAATGGCCGCACGTTGGCGCTCGCCACCGGATAAGGCTGAAGGTTTGTGATGTAGACGCTGTTCAAGGCCGACAGATACCAAGACTGCTTGCGCCTGTTGCTTAGCTTGCGCAATACATTTACCACCAATCAGTAATGGCATAGCAACATTTTCCAATGCCGAGAACTCGGGCAATAGATGATGAAACTGATAAACAAAGCCCATGTAGCGATTACGTAACTTGCCGCGCTGATTGGCCGAGGCATGATGTATGGCATGGCCTGCCAACCACACCTCTCCCTGGCTTGGCTCATCTAAGCCGCCGAGCAAATGCAGCAAGGTGCTCTTACCCGAACCTGATGCACCGACAATCGCCACCACTTCACCCTGCGCCAGCGCAAAATCCGCCCCGTGCAACACCGAAGTGCTGACACCACCATCCTGATAGGTTTTATGCAAATTACGGCAGGCTAAAATCGCGTCCATCAATCTATTTGATGCATTGAAGTATACGCCACACTATAGCCTGGATATTTCATCATGTCACTTGATTCTCATCCCCACAGTAGCGTCATATCTGTGTTATCGCCTACCCTGACACTAGTGCGCCTTCATGAGGCAATCATTACAATATGGACACCGTAATAAACAGGTCAGGCTATGAGTGAGGTTGATCTCAGCCAGCATACGCCGATGATGCAGCAATACTTAAGCATTAAAGCGGACTATCCCGACACGCTGCTGTTCTATCGTATGGGAGATTTTTACGAGCTGTTTTATAATGATGCTAAACACGCGGCAAATTTATTAGACCTAACCTTAACCCATCGTGGTAAATCTAATGGTGCGGCAATTCCAATGGCCGGTGTGCCCTACCATGCAGCAGAAAGTTATTTGGCCAAGCTGCTCAAACAAGGTGAGTCTATTGCCATCTGCGAGCAAATCGGTGACCCCAAGGCCAATAAAGGGCCGGTTAAACGTGAGGTGGTACGTATTCTCACACCGGGCACAGTCACTGATGAGGCGTTGTTGGAACAGCACCAGGATAATGTCCTTGTGGCACTATACCAACAGAAAAATCACTTTGGACTGGCAACGCTGGATTTAAGCAGCGGACGCTTTGTGCTCACCGCACTGAGCTCACACGAAACACTCACCTCTGAACTGGCCCGTTTACAGCCATCGGAATTATTATTGCCTGAAGGGTTATCTATTGCTGCACTACCACCGTGTGCTATTACCGAACGCCCAAGCTGGTGTTTTGCAGCCGATATGGCCGAGCGTTTACTGTGTGAGCAGTTCAAAACCCATGATTTATCAGCGTTTGATATTGACAGTGAACCGCTAGGACTGATTGCTGCCGGTGCATTATTGGATTATGTCAAACATACCCAACGTAGTGCCTTATTGCATATTCAACACTTACAGGTTGAGCAACCGCAGGCATCGTTGATTATCGACAGCATGAGTCGGCGCAATTTAGAAATTTCAGTTAATTTATCCGGCACCACCAGCCATACTTTATGCGAATTATTTGACCGTACTGCCACCACCATGGGCAGCCGCTTGCTCAAACGTTGGTTTAATCAGCCACTGCGTGATCATCAGGTAATATTAATGCGCCAGCAAGTCATCGGTCAGCTAATAGCGCATCATTTGATTGAAGATGTGCATGAGTGTTTGCAGGAAATTGGTGATATCGAGCGCATCACTTCACGCATTGCTTTGGGCTCAGCACGTCCGCGTGATTTAGCAAAGCTACGTGATAGTTTAGCTGCTGTACCGCGCCTGAAAAACCATTTGGCCATACTCAAGGCACCACTGTGCCGGCGCCTGGTACATGAATTGCATGAGCACCCGCAATGTGTCTCGCTACTGGAGCGGGCGATTATTGACAACCCGCCGGTGCTGATCCGTGATGGTGGTGTTATCGCCTCCGGCTACGATGAAACACTCGATGAGCTGCGTGACTTAAGTAACAATGCCAATGGATTTCTGCTGGAACTGGAAGCGCACGAACGTGAACGCACACAAATCAACACATTAAAAGTCGGTTATAATCGTGTGCATGGCTATTATATTGAGATTTCCAAAGCCCAGTCAGCGCAAGCGCCGGACGATTATATTCGCCGTCAGACCTTAAAAAATGCTGAGCGCTATATCACCCCGGAACTGAAAGG
>JANQIS010000231.1 GCA_028282045.1 Gammaproteobacteria bacterium | reverse complement strand
ATGTGTGGTATTGAGGTTATCGTCTGCTGAGGAATCCAGAGTAAACTGACTAAACTCAACCACCGGTGCTGCTAACGCCTGACCAACGTTGAGCGTGGGGGTCAGATCGTGACTTGACTTATACTGTGCAATGCTGCTGTCAGCATACACACTGACACTGACCACACTGCATAGCAACAGTAATCCTAAGCGTTTCATGGTGACTCCCAAGGTTTGATTCGACAAGCATTTTCATTCAGTTTAGCTGCTTGCTGTAAGATTGCATCTTGAGTCAACAAACCCGTTTTCGCATCAGGATATTGAATCACCGAGGCGCTATTAATGATACCCCAGCGCATGGCAGTACAAACATCAACCCCAAGCTGCAAAGCACCCACAAAGCTAGAACTAAAGCTATCACCGGCACCTAGAGTATTCACCACCGCAACATCCAGGCCGCCATGGAAGTATAAGCGATCTTGCGTAGCCACATAAACGCCTTCCTGGCCGTTAGTCACTACGACAATTTTGGGCCCTAGTGCCATAACCTCGCGAAAAAAATGTTTCAAATTAAATGTGGGTGTCACTTGTTCAGCCACATCTAACATCGCACCACCACTATACTGGTCCGCCTTATCCAGCTCCATCAATGACTGCATAAACTGCTGAGCCTCTTCATAATTAAGTAGCAGCGTCTCAATACCATCCAAAGCATCTTTGAGAAAACTACCCCCCAGTCTTAACTGACTAATACCCGGGTTAACAGCCACATGCACGCAATGCCGTTTAGCTGTGCTAACGATAGCCGGCAAACACTGTGCTGACTGTTTACTCAGTGAAGTGATATAAACCAAATCATAATCAGCAATGGCTTTTAACGGCAGTTCATCAGGCACTATCGTTGCATTGGCACCGCGATAAGCAAATACGGTACGATCTCCCTGTAAAGATGGCACCACAAAAGATGATGCCGTGCCCACTTTATCTGAACGGGCCACCAAAGCGGTATCAACACCAAACTGTGCCAGCTCATCCAGGACAAACTGTCCGGCACTGTCATGGCCGATCTTACAAAACAGTGCAACATCAAACCCTAAGCGCTGGAATGATACCGCCGTATTGGTCGCACCGCCACCACTAAAAGAACACTGCTCGACAACTTCGATTTTGGCACCCTCTTCTAATAATAAATAAGCAGTCTCACCTTCACGGCGCTTATGCACCATAGTTTCCATCTCTTCGTAGGTAATGATGTTATCTAACGTAGCACCACCAATAACCAGAATACGTTTGTTGTTCATGTCACTATCAGTTAAAGCAATGCAGGCTATAATACACGAACCGGGGCCCGATCAATACTACAGATAGTCATCTGCGTACTACTTTGCTACTATGCAACGAGCTAAACTTTTTGGAGAGCGCACATGCGTGAACCCAATGAAAACTTAGACGTTAGTGATGCATTGTGGAACGATCACGAGTCTGACCAGCTTGATAACAAAACCTACAACTCACTGTTGATTGAGCAATACAAAATCTATGTTGAAATGGCTGACCGGGTTAGTGCCCGCCGCAGTGTGGCACACACTTTCTTTCTAACCTTCCATGCCATTATCATCAGTGTGTTGGGTTTAACCTTAAACAACAACCACAACATCAACAATCTCGGCATGCTGGCTTTCCCACTACTGGGCCTGTTGGTACTGTGCTATGCCTGGTGGCGTCTGGTGCAATATTTTCGCCGGGTCAGCCGAGCTAAATCCAACGTAATTGCCGAGTTGGAGACTCGCCTGCCTACTCGCTCTTTCTGGAGTGCTGAACGCAAGGCCATGAGCCGTGATAACCCCTATAATCCGCTCAAACGCATGGAAGTCACACTGCCCTTTGTGTTTGCCTTTATTTACATCCTGATTTACATCTACGTTGCTTTGTGGATGTAATGCCCCACTGGGCTGACAGCCAATGAACCGTTAGAATACGCCCATACTTATTCTAAAGACTTTTTGTCATGAACGCTCAATCAATTACCACTTTACTGCATGACACTGCCCCACAAGCTCAAACCGTTACGGTACAAGGCTGGATACGCTCACGGCGCGACTCCAAAGCCGGCATTTCTTTTCTCACCCTGCATGATGGTTCATGCTTTGACAGCATTCAGGTAGTCGTGCCCAATAGCTTAACTAATTATGAGTCTGACGTACTCAAACTCACCAAAGACTGTGCGGTCATTATCACTGGCAAGCTAGTGGCATCACAAGGTGGTGGCCAAGCCGTTGAAATCCAAGCGCAA
>JANQIS010000229.1 GCA_028282045.1 Gammaproteobacteria bacterium | reverse complement strand
CTATAATGCGACCTGTCTGTGCTATGCCATTCGGCTAAAAGCAGCGCTGGCTATCGCAGTCTACTCGCCCTCGGCTTCGCCTCTCCCTGGCTCGCAGCGGGCGTAATAAACAATACTTGCAGCACCTTTACGTTGTGTGCTTAAAGGTCTTATCGTATAAATAGGTCAGCACTGATATTAAATATATGCTTAAGCCTGCCAATGTGCCTATGATTTAATGGACGTTCTCCATTT
This sequence comes from Gammaproteobacteria bacterium, assembly GCA_028282045.1. GTDB lineage: Bacteria > Pseudomonadota > Gammaproteobacteria > Francisellales > CACEW01 > JANQIS01. The sequence goes on along the minus strand of JANQIS010000229.1, from coordinate 4,285 downwards.
AAAAATCGTGAGACATTACCCTGGTTGCCGAAAACCGATGCTAAGTCTTTTTGAAGCGGTTCCTAAGCTGTGTTTTCACGGTAAACTTTGGGGGTGGGGAAATCAAGTGACATGATGAAACACCCTGGTTAAGCAGTCTGTTTCACCAGCGGGCGCATACTGTACCAATCTTTAAATGCCTGAAGATTAGGGATCACATCGCGTGTTCCTGTGACTTGATAATGACTGCCATCACCAGGTTCAATACGCACTGCTGCGATATGTCCTTGTGGCATATGTTTGTAGGACAACACATAAATCTCTCTGGTAGCATCACCAATCATCAACGTAAAACGCCCACACAAACTATCCAGTTGTGCACGTTGTGGCTGCAGGGCTTTACTGGCATCATTGACGCTGCCCTTACGTGCTGAAATGGTCGTCACTTTATTATTTGCAGAGATGATACGAACCGCCTTACCACTTAAATTTAATACTGACAGATGAATCGGTTTACAAGTATTTGCTGCAACACATGTTGATGCGGTTATTACTGCGATGATTCCTGTTGCCCATGCTACCAGCTTCATGCTAGCCCCCATAAATCATTAATAATTATTATTCTCATTTTATTTATAGGATACTCGACGCTATCATAACAACGTATTTAAATGTTTTAATCTCTTGTAAATATTTTTATAATTTTAAATACGAAATTTATAAGTTGTTGTTTTTACATGAAATACTGAGTGTGCACTTGTGTAAGCATGTTATAATCACCAGGGCAATGCATTTACATATTTAATAATTTTTAGAATTTTGGATATTCTATGTTTAGGCCACGATTCTGCAATCAATTTCCCACTGCGCTTATAACACAGTCAGCCAGATGGCCTGATATTAATACGTTTTCACCGTTGAGATTTAAAAAAACTACTGCAGGTTGGATTTTGACACTAGGGTAAAAATCGATGATAAAAACCAAGACAATTTAAGCTAAAAGTTTCCCCTGGATAAATTGCTCACTCACTGAGAGCAACTTTTTTAATACATTGCGTTTTTTGGTGACCAATCTCACACTCAAAAGCAAATACTCACCGGTTTGATATTGTGCCAGTAGATAGTCATCACTGGTCATGAGCTGGTCTACCAATCCGCGTTTATACGCCTCTTGTGCCAACCAATACTCCCCTGTGGCCACATCATCGATAGCCACTTCGGGACGATGCTCTGTTACAAAACCCTTAAATTGTTGATGAATCAATTCAAGCTCTTGTTGTGATTTCTCACGGTCTTTGCTGGTGTTTTTACCAAACATGGTCAAGGTACGTTTGTACTTCCCTGCTGAAACTTGTTCAAATTGGACACCGTGCTTTTTGAGCCAGTCATTAAAGTTGGGCAATTGCAGTAATACACCAATAGAACCAATATAAGCAAACGGTGCTGCAATAATTTGGTTTGCCACACAAGCCATCATATAGCCACCACTGGCAGCCACTTTGTCAATTAAAATAGTGAGGGGAATATTGGCACGTTTGAGACGATCTAATTGTGATGCGCAAAAGCCATATTGGTTAACAGCACCACCGGTCGATTCCAGTTTCAATACAACCCGATCCCCTGGTTGAGCAATCTGAATGACGGCGGTGACTTCCTCACGCAGTGCAGCCACCTGTGAAGCGTGCAGATCGCCTTTAAATTGCAACACAAACAGTATGTGTTTGGCAGTGGGTTGTGCTTTTTGGGTAGTTTTAAGCGCTTTGAGCATTGCTTTACGACGTTTTTTATCTAATTGGGCAATGATCAATCGCTGTTTCTTATGGTATTCCCGATGTAATGGCTTGATTTCCAATCTACCGGCGCTGCTGCCTTTAGCCTTGCTCTTAAGTAAGCCAATGGCAATTAATATTGTAATAATAGCCGCCACAATGGTGATGGCTTTTAGTAAGAATAATCCATAAATGGCCCAAAATGACATAGTACTGATGCTCGGCAAATCATCTTTAAAGCAGTCTAGCTAACGAACCGATATGAGAGCAAGGTGTTACTTCTCATCATCAATATCGCCAACCACACCGGAGGTAAATTCACGTACCCCTTTCGCTTGACGGCAACGTTCAGTCTCACGGCGAATCAAGTCCAGAAAAGTCGGGCCATTACGCACCGCACTCAAGCGAATCACATGGCGTGCTCTATCAGTTGAGAGTAAGCGAATGTGAGAAAACTTAAATAAAACACCTAGTAGCGACTGCGTCATAGTAAAGTCAACAATACGGTATAGTTCGGTGCGTTCTTCAGCGATACCCATCAGGCTAAACCGTCGAATTATCAACTGGTCATCAACCAACTGATAACGGGTTCTAAATGCTTTGATATAAAGATAGATCGCCTGTAGCACCCCGACCACCATGGCAAAATAAATCAGATAAATGAGGATAATTTTCCAGTATACAGCAATATTGGTCAGTGCCTGCGAAAAACCAATACTGGTAACTGCATGCCAGGGGTAAGGATATAATACAGTTTGAATAGCATGGCCTAACACAATAATGAGCAGCACGGTTAAAAATGCCGGTGTATATTGCCATATTGAAGGATGGTCATCCCAAATCACCTGTCTTTGATGGCCCTGTTGCATAAACTTCAATTTCACTAACAGCCGTTTAGTCCATAATAGCTGCCTGGCTTAAAATTGCCACCACTACAGAGCAAAACACCATGGCACAAGCCGACGACTTTGTTATATATTAGGTCAACTTAGCATTAGAAATGGCAATAGTATGAATCAAGACTTCCTCAATCATTTACAAACACAACTCGATGACATTCGCGCCTCTGGCATGTACAAAGACGAACGTATTATCGCTACGCCGCAATCGACTGAAATCACACTGGAATCGGGCAAAAAAGTCATTAACTTCTGTGCCAACAATTATCTTGGTCTGGCAGATCATCCCAAATTGATCGCTGCTGCTAAAAAACATTTGGATGAATGTGGTTTTGGTATGGCATCAGTGCGCTTTATCTGTGGCACCAATTCGGTACATCGTCGCCTGGAAAAGACCATTTCATCTTTTCTGCACACTGAAGATACCATTGTATATGCCTCCTGTTTTGATGCCAACACCGGCCTATTTGAAACGCTTCTTACTGCGCAAGATGCTATTATCTCTGACCAGCTCAACCATGCCAGCATTATCGATGGTGTGAGACTGTGTAAAACCAAGCGTTATCGCTATAGCAATAACGACATGGCTGATTTAGAAGCCCAGCTCAAACAAGCTGATGCCGATGGGGCTCGCTTTAAATTAATTGCCACTGACGGCGTATTCTCAATGGATGGCATTATCGCCAATCTGCCTGAAGTAGTGAGATTAGCTAAGCAATACAATGCCATCACCATGGTCGATGACAGCCACGCGACCGGCTTTGTCGGCAAACATGGCCGCGGCACGCCCGAATATTGCAATCTTATGGGTGAGATCGATATCATCACCGGGACGTTAGGAAAAGCATTAGGTGGTGCTTCTGGCGGTTATACATCCGGGCGCAAAGAAATTGTTGATATGCTCAAGCAACGCTCACGCCCCTATCTGTTCTCTAATGCATTGGCCCCGATGATTGCTGCCACCAGTATTGAAGTCTTTCAAATGATGGATGAATGTGATGAATTACGTGAGCAATTGCTGCGCAATCAAAGACAATTTCGCGAAGGAATGAGTGCAGCAGGCTTTAATTTGGTTCCCGGTGAGCACGCGATTATACCGGTTATGCTCTATCAAGAACAAAAAGCTGCAGAAATGGCCGCACGTTTGTTAGATGAAGGTATTTATGTGATTGCTTTTTCTTATCCGGTAGTACCTAAAGGCTTGGCTCGTATTCGCACACAAATGTCAGCCGCTCATACGCAAGCACAAATTGATAAAACCATCAAAGCCTTTACCAAAGTCGGTAAAGCGATGAAAGTGATTTAATATCTATGGGTAAAATGAAAGTACTGGCCAAGCTCAAAGCAGAGCCTGGCATCTGGATGAGTGAAGCACCGATCCCCTCTATTGGTCCAACTGATGTATTGATCAAAATTAACAAAACGGCCATTTGCGGCACTGATCTGCACATTTACACATGGGATGAGTGGGCACAAAAAACTATCCCTGTGCCTATGCATGTTGGCCATGAGTTTGTGGGCGAAGTTGTTGACAAAGGTGATTTAGTAACCGGCCTGCAAAAAGGCGATCGGGTCTCAGGCGAAGGCCATATTACCTGTGGACATTGCCGTAATTGTCGTGGTGGGCGCGAACATCTG
>JANQIS010000003.1 GCA_028282045.1 Gammaproteobacteria bacterium | reverse complement strand
TTTAATACGTTAATGCAAGCGTTTATTTTGATTTTACTTACAAGGCTATATGTTAATTGTCGATACGCCAGTATCAATAAAGTGACATTTTAACTTTGCTCCTACATTAGTGAGGATAGGCTTGCGCCTGGCCGGGTGTCATGTTAACCTTACGCGCCGTTTTATAGATTGCGACTCTAAAGTTACTCCCATGAGCCCACAACCAACACCTGCGAAAAGTCCAATAGATGTCCTTAAGTGGTTGATAGGATTGGCAATCCTTGTTGTCGCTGTGGCAGGCAATATCTATTTTGAAACACAATACTCTGCTCCTGTACGTGCTGCTGGTGTGATTATATTAGTTTTGGTGGCATTGTTTGTATTGAAAACCACACGTGCTGGCGGATCGACTTGGAAATTTTGTAAAGATGCCCGCATGGAAATGCGTAAAGTGGTTTGGCCGACCCGCCAAGAGACAGTGCAATCCACTGGTCTGGTGATTGTGGTAGTGGCGATTACGGCATTGATTCTATGGGGCGTGGACAGTGTATTTGCGCTGTTGGTCAGTCATATTATTTTTTGAGGTTGAATAATGACGAAACGTTGGTATGTAGTACAGGTTCATTCACAGTATGAAAAGCGTGTTCAGGGTGCTTTGGGTGAGCGTATTGAGCTGCAAGGGCTGCAAGACCAGTTTGGTGAGGTCTTGGTGCCGACTGAAGAGGTCGTTGAAATGAAAAGCGGTCAACGACGCAAAAGTGAACGTAAATTTTTCCCTGGCTATGTGCTGGTGAATATGGAGATGAATGACGATACTTGGCATTTGGTGCGTCATATTCCGCATGTGATGGGTTTTATTGGCGGTACCGGTGACCGTCCGGCGCCGATCACTGATAAAGAAGTCGATGCGATTATGAACCGTATGGAAGCCAGTGAAGAAAAACCGCGTCCTAAAACCCTATATGAAGTGGGTGAGGTGGTGCGTGTTATAGATGGGCCATTTGCTGACTTCAGTGGCGTGATTGAAGAAGTGAATTATGAAAAGAGTCGCGTTCGGGTCTCGGTGACCATCTTTGGTCGTCCAACTCCGGTTGAATTGAGTTTTGACCAAATCGAGAAGGAACAGGTTTAAAACAATTTAAGAGTCGTACTAATTTACCCAATGACTCTAATGGGAGCCAGATCTTCGAGTCTGGCGTTATAACCAACAAAAGGAGAAAAACATGGCTAAGAAAATTTCTGGCTATATTAAGCTGCAGATCGCAGCCGGGCAGGCGAACCCTAGCCCGCCGGTCGGCCCTGCGTTAGGTCAATATGGTGTGAACATCATGGAATTCTGTAAAGCGTTTAACGCTGCAACTTCTCAATTACAGCCAGGCTCTCCAGTGCCTGTAGTGATTACGGTTTATGCTGATAGAAGTTTTACCTTTATCACTAAAACCCCACCAGCATCATTCTTGATTCGCCAGGCTGTGAAAATTAAGAAAGGTAGCTCAACACCCAATACGAATAAGGTTGGTAAAATTACCCGTGCACAATTAGAAGAAATTGCCAAGATCAAAATGCCTGATATTACCGCTGCGAATATGGATGCTGCTGTGCGTACCATTGCAGGCACTGCGCGTAGCATGGGCGTGGATGTAGAGGAGTAAGAGCATGGCCACATTAACTAAGCGTAAAAAATTAATTGCAGAGAAAGTGTCTAAAGACCAAGCTTATGCTGTAGAAGATGCTATTAAGTTGTTGAAAGAACTTTCTCAAGTGAAATTCAATGAAACGGTTGATGTGAGCGTCAATCTGGGTGTTGATGCGCGCAAATCAGACCAGGTGGTGCGTGGTGCAACTGTATTGCCAAACGGTACCGGTAAAACGGTTCGTGTCGCAGTATTTACCCAGGGCCCTAATGCAGATGCCGCCAAAGAAGCTGGTGCTGATATCGTTGGTATGGATGAGTTGGCTGCAGAAGTGAAAAAGGGCAATCTGAACTTTGATGTGGTTATTGCCTCACCTGATGCTATGCGTGTTGTTGGCCAGTTGGGTCAAATTCTTGGTCCTCGCGGCTTAATGCCTAACCCTAAAGTGGGCACAGTAACGCCTGATGTAGCTACTGCGGTGAAAAATGCCAAAGCAGGCCAGGTGCGCTACCGTGTTGATAAAGCGGGTATTATTCACTGTGGCATCGGTAAGGTGGACTTTGAGCCAAAAGCTTTGATTGAAAACTTAGAAACTTTGTTAGCAGACTTGAAAAAAGCCAAGCCAACTGCCAGCAAGGGCGTTTATATGAAGAAGGTAACGTTATCTACTACAATGGGGCCTGGGTTAATGCTAGACCTCGGCACAATTAGCGTGTAGAATACGCGCCTTTAAAAAGACTTTGGGTCATCCGTTTACTTGAAACCTAAGCGGATGACTGTCAAAGATCGTAGGTGTATCCCCGGTGGATGCTTAATTTCCTACGTAGACAGTGTGGACCCGATCAGGATTACAGTTTGTCTGTTGTTTTGGTCCTGTTGACATTGTCTCAGTGTTAAACCCCGCTATCGTTAAGATAGCAGAACCATATGAAGGAAAATCGTATGGCACTAAACATAGAAGACAAAAAGCAAATCGTAGCGGAAGTGAATGCTATTGCTGCTGGTGCTTTGTCTGCTGTGGCTGCCGATTATCGTGGTTTGACAGTAGCTGAGATGGACTCTTTACGCAAAGATGCGCGTGATCGTAACGTGTATTTGCGTGTTGTTCGTAACACATTGGCTCGTCGTGCAGTCGAAGGTACTGATTTTGAATGCATGCGTGAATCTTTGTTAGGGCCTCTGGTGCTAGCATTTTCACAACAAGAGCCTGGTGCGGCTGCGCGTCTTGTCCGCGATTTCGTCAAAGAACATGACAACCTCGAAGTTAAATTGGTGTCAATAGGTGGTAAAGCTTTAGGACCTGAGCAATTAGAGACTGTAGCTAAGCTGCCAACACGTGATGAGGCTATTGCGACCTTAATGCGTGTCATGAAGGCACCAATCGAGAAGTTTGTTCGTACTACCGCAGAACCAAGCGCTAAGTTTGTAAGAACATTGGCTGCCGTTCGTGATGCTAAACAATAAGTTAGGTTAAACAGGAGATACTGTTATGGCATTAACCAAAGAAGACATCTTAAACGCAATTGCTGACATGTCCGTCATGGAAGTTTGCGAATTAGTTGAGATGATGGAAGAAAAATTCGGTGTTTCAGCCGCTGCTGCTGTTGCCGTTGCTGCACCTGGTGCGGCTGCCGGTGAAGCTGCTGTTGAGGAAAAAACTGAATTTGACGTTGTACTAGAAAGCTTCGGTGACAACAAAGTTGCTGTGATTAAGGCGGTTCGTGAAGTGACTGGCCTTGGTCTGAAAGAAGCAAAAGACGCGGTCGAAAGCGCGCCTTCAACATTAAAAGAAGGTATTGCTAAAGACGAAGCAGAAGCACTAGTGAAGAAACTGGAAGAGGCTGGCGCTAAGGCGGCTTTGAAATAGTTTACAGTGATTATCTGTACCGGTGGGTCAATGGCTTTTGCTGTTGGCCCTTTTGTGCTGCCAAAGTGGCATAGAAAACCAGGTTGTTAATGTAGATAAATCGTTACGACCTAAACCGAAAAAAATGAGTAAATGACGGGCATAAAGCCCAACGTTTCTTTGAGGAACTCAAGATCATGACGTATTCATACGCTGAGAAAAAACGTATCCGTAAAAATTTCCGTAAACTCCCCCATATTCTTGATGTACCATCTTTGTTAACTATACAAGTTGATTCTTATACTGATTTTCTACAAGGTGGTGTGCCTGCTGATAAGCGTGAAAATCGTGGGCTAGAGGCGGCATTTAAGGCCATCTTTCCTATCAGTAGTGTATCAGGCTATGCTGAATTACAGTATGTGGGTTATCGCTTGGGTGAACCAGCATTTGATGAGGATGAATGTAAAACCCGCGGTGTGACTTATGCATCACCACTGCGTGTTAAGTTACGCCTTGTGGTGTTGGATCGTGAAGCACCGGCGGCTGATAAAGTCGTTAAAGATGTCAAAGAACAGGAAGTTTATATGGGAGAACTCCCATTAATGACTGACCATGGTACCTTTATTGTTAATGGTACTGAGCGGGTAATCGTTTCTCAGTTGCACCGGTCTCCTGGTGTGTTCTTTGGCCATGACAAAGGTAAAACTCACTCGTCTGGCAAGATTTTATATAATGCCAGAGTGATCCCCTATCGTGGTTCATGGTTGGATTTTGAGTTTGATCCTAAAGACTTATTGTACGTGCGTATTGATAGACGCCGCAAATTACCTGCAACTATCCTATTGAAAGCATTGGGCTATACCAACCTTGAGATCCTGCAGACTTTCTTTGATAACACTGAAGTTAAGATCGATGCTAACAAGGGGTACCTGATTGACTTTCTGCCAGAGCGCTTCAAAGGTGAGCGCGCAGTTTTTGATATCAAAGACAATGACGGGGAAGTAGTGGTTGAGGCGGGTCGTCGTATCACGGCACGTCACATCAAAGAGATAGAAAGTCGTGGTATTAAGCAATTAGCTGTCCCTTCAGAATATCTGATTGGCAAAGCTACTGCTGAAGACATTATCGATGAGAAAACCGGCGAGGTGGTGATTGAAGCCAATAGTGAAGTTACACCAGACTTGCTCGAGAAAATTGCTGGGCTGAAATTAAAACATTTCAAGGTGCTCTATACTAACGAACTAGATCGTGGCCCTTATATTTCTAATACATTGCGGATTGATCCGACTCGCAACAAACTTGAAGCGTTGGTTGAGATTTATCGCATGATGCGTCCAGGTGAGCCGCCTACGCCTGAGTCAGCGCAAACCATGTTTAACAACTTGTTCTTCAATGCAGAGCGCTATGATCTCTCTGATGTTGGCCGTATGATGTTTAATCGTCGTGTTGGTCGTGATGATGAGCAAGGTCCTGGTGTGCTGTCCAATGAAGACATTATTGCAGTGATGAAAACGCTGCTCGATATCCGTAATGGTCATGGTGAAGTGGATGATATTGACCACTTGGGTAACCGTCGTGTACGTAGTGTGGGCGAAATGGCTGAAAACCAGTTGCGTGTCGGCCTGGTACGGGTTGAGCGTGCGGTGCGTGAGCGTTTGAGTATGGTCGATCGTGAGCAAATGGTGCCACAAGATTTAGTTAACGCTAAGCCGATTTCCGCTGCAGTGAAAGAATTCTTTGGTTCGAGCCAATTGTCACAATTTATGGATCAAAACAACCCATTGTCAGAGATCACCCACAAACGTCGTGTCTCTGCTTTAGGTCCTGGTGGTTTGACACGTGAGCGTGCCGGCTTTGAGGTACGTGATGTGCATCCAACCCATTATGGCCGTTTGTGTCCAATTGAAACTCCTGAGGGGCCCAATATTGGTTTGATTAACTCATTGGCATGCTATTCGCGTACCAACCAATATGGTTTTCTGGAGGCCCCATATCGCAAAGTGGTTGATGGCGTAGTCACTGACCAAATCGATTACTTGTCTGCCATTGAAGAAACTAAGTATGCGATTGCGCAGGCTAATGCGACAGTTGATAAAGACAACCGTTTGATCGATGACCTGATTCAATGTCGTTCGCGTGGTGAGAACATTTTTACCACAACCGATAAAGTCGATTACATGGATGTATCAGCTAAACAGATGGTTTCGGTGGCTGCTTCCTTGATTCCATTCCTGGAGCATGATGATGCGAACCGTGCTTTGATGGGATCAAACATGCAACGCCAGGCCGTGCCAACACTGATTGCTGACAAGCCGTTGGTCGGTACGGGTATGGAGCGTAAAGTAGCAGAAGACTCCGGTACCGGTGTGGTTGCTAAGCGCGGTGGTTATGTTGAGTCAGTCGATGCCGGACGTATTGTTATTCGTGTTAACAACGATGAAATCAGTGAAGGTCAGCCATGGGTTGATATCTACAACTTGACCAAGTTCACCCGTTCTAATCACAACACTTGTATTAACCAACGTCCGATTGTGCGTAAAGGTGACAAGATTAGTCGTGGTGACTTGATTTCTGATGGTTCGTCAACCGACAAAGGTGAGTTGGCGTTGGGGCAAAACCTATTGGTTGGCTTTATGCCATGGAATGGTTTTAACTTTGAGGATTCCATTTTGATCTCTGAGCGTGTGGTAGAGGAAGACCGCTTCACCTCAATTCACATTGAAGAATTCACCTGTGTGGCGCGTGATACTAAGCTTGGCCCGGAAGAAATTACTGCTGATATCCCCAATGTCAGTGAAAGCGCACTAAACAATCTGG
>JANQIS010000246.1 GCA_028282045.1 Gammaproteobacteria bacterium | reverse complement strand
GTGTCCAGTTTCCCGACCTTCGGCCAGGTAGAGATTTTTAAATCAGTTGATGAGAGTTCGTTGCAATTGTTTCAGGCTGCCTGCAGTGCCAAAGTCATTCCCACCGTGCAGGTTGATTTTGTGACATCGGCAGACCCTGGTTTTACTTTTGAGAGTATTGAGCTGAGCGATGTGATTTTCAGTTTCTACCAAGAGGTTAATTACCGTGGGGCGAAAATGCCGCTGGAGCTATTAAACCTGCATTACACCCAAGTCCAAAAAACCTATTATCCGCGTGGTGCTGATAATACTGCCGGTGCGCCACGGCGCGCCGGTTATGACTTGGTTGCCGGTAAGAGTCTGTGAGATAAACCATGCTAGTTTATTTCACCGGCAGGGCAGAGACACCGGCACGGATTGCTCGCAAGTTTGCTCCGGGAGGCCATTCTGAACTGGCCAAATGGATCTATCAGGCCAATATCAACACCCAGGCCCATCGGTTGATCCCGGGTACGGATTTGTATGCACCGCAGCGTCCGATTGTCATTCCAGTGTGTCCGGTATTATCGCCACAGCAACAGCGTTGGCAGGCATCGATATTACGCCGACTTGACTGGCTCACGCCGCCGGCCAGACACAACCTATATCGTGCACAACAGGCCGGTCTGGATATTAATCACCTATTACTGGCACATGAGTTGGTACAAGAAGCCAATCACTATACTGCCGATGCTGCCACTGGTCTGACATTAGGCTTTCAAACCTTTGAAGTGGCAAGTGACTTAAAAACCGAACGTTTAAGCAAGTTCAGAGCGGTGCTGGCAGATGTCAAAGCCAGCTTGCAGGCCCTGGCAGCAGCACCTGATGAGGCTGCCAGAGATATAGCCCGTAGCCGTTTTGGGCAAGATGTGCGGCGCCTTAATGAAGAGTTCAAAGTTGAGATGATTGAGTTTGACCTGCGGGCTAAAGCATTGCTAACTAACTCGCAGGATGCTATCAAAGTCGCTAGCGAGAAAGGGTGGCAGATATTCCAAACTGATATTCTCAACCATGTTGAACGTGCTGCACGAGCATTACGCATTGCTGGTCGAGTGGCGGCAGTTGCTGATGCGGCTGATGGGGTTTGGGAGACGTTTGATGCCTATCTCAAAGGCGAGGATTGGATAAAAGAGGCTATAAGAGAGAGTGCTGATTTGGGGTCAATGGCGTTATCAGGCTGGATGGCTAAAAGGTTGTTAATTATTTTAGAAATAACCCCTCAAGGTTGGATGGCAACCCTTGCCGTTGGTGCTGTTGCTGCTGGTGTGAACTACATTGTTGACCGCTCTTTCCTAAATCCATTGATTAACGAGTATTTTTAAAGTGGAAGTTTTAACTATTTTAGGCAAAATCGCAGCTTATAGCGCGCTGGTCGCTTTTGCTATGATCCCTGCGATTGGTCTTATCATTGGCCCGCATTTCCAAAAAGTCCTTAAAGTTAAGTATGATCCGTTGGATGCAATGGATGATTTCCCAAAGCTAGGCAGGGCTGGGCGTTATTCTGTTATGATTGCGTTTGGTAATGGTATGAAGAATTCGCTCAGCCGCATGACCTATGGTGATCATGATTTCCGTAAAGATGCTCGCCTAATTGATAAAATCATTTCATTTATTGCATGGTATGCTTTTGCTGCTGCTCTGGTTGCAACAGTGCTCTATGGTCTTTGCTGGTTAATCATCAAGATTATGTCACTGGCCTGATGATGCTTATCGCAAAGGCGAGGATTGGATAAAGGTGGCTATAAGAGAGAGTGTGGATATATTATCGGTAACGGGTGTAAGGTTTGGTGTGATGGGAACGCTCGGTGCCATGGGTATCACTCCTGTCGGTTGGGGGTGTTGTTAACTGCAGTGGGTATCGTTGTAACTAGCCATTACATTGATGAATACCTTATAAATCCGTTTATTAGTAGAGAGCTGTAAAATGTCGATTTTATCTATATTGCAAAGTGTTGGCGCCTTATGCTTTCTCTTTAGCTTAATAGTACATCCGCTGGTTTGGATTATTATTGGGCCTTATTATGACAAAATTTTTAAAGACATTTATGATCCCACTCAAAACTACGCTTTATTCTTTCCTCGATTATGGCGGGCAACTACTTATTCATTTATGCTTGTTTTTGGTTATGGAACAAAAAGATCAATTTATAAGTTAATTTACCATGATTATAATTTTCGTAATGACTCGAGATTGCGTGATAGAATCATTGCGTATTTAGTATGGGTTCCAATAATCATCATGTTGATATGTTTTCTGTTGATTATTGCGCTTAATTTATTTTCACAGGCCCGGGTTGGATAAAGATAGCCATAAAGAGAGTGCTGATTTGGGGTCGTTTGTGATAACGGGGTGGAGTGCTAAAAGATTGCTTGTTAGCTTGGAAATAGTCCCTGAAGGCTGGGCGGCAATAATTGCAGTTGGTGCTGTTGCTGCTGTAGGTAATCATTACTTTGATAAGAAATATATTAACCCCTTAATCAATGAGTATTTCTGAAATGAACTATTTAATGAATTTGTTTGGGAATATTGCTGCGTTTGGACTGCTTGTGAATTTTATTATGATTCCAGCCATTTGGTTTATTGTTGGCCCCCATTTTCAAAAAATTCTCAACGTTAAGTATGATCCGTTGGATGCAATGGATGATTTCCCAAAGCTAGGCAGGGCCGGGCGTTACTCTTTTATGATTGCGTTTGGTAATGGTATGAAGAATTCACTCAGTCGCATGACCTATGGTGATCATGACTTCCGTAAAGATGCTCGCCTAATTGATAAAATCATTTCATTTATTGCATGGTATGCTTTCATCATTGGTTTGATTGCCGCAGGGTTGGCGATGATCTGTGGGTTAATCATCAAGATTATGTCACTGGCCTGATGCGGCTGTGGTCAAAGATAATCAGTGGAATTTCACAAAAAGTCTATGAGCAATGCATCAAGCCCGGTATGTCTTAAGTTTGAGGCTCACGGCAGGTCCGTATGCCCCAAAAGCGATATTAAACAAATGGCAAATGCCAGGCTTTTTTTACTGCCAGAATTCGGATAGTCAGCACCACAATAATACAAGTTGCGATGGCTAGCTCATGGGGGCATAGTGCAATAACGTGACATACAAGATGGCGCCCAGTAACGCAGGTGTGGCATAGAGCTGGCCATGGAAGATTAGCGGGATCTCGCGACACATAATATCGCGGATCACACCGCCGCCCACAGCAGTGAGCAAACCCATAATGATAGCGATCAGTATGCCGTATCCTAAGCTTAGCGTAATATTGATACCAATAATAGTGAATGCGGCCAAGCCAATGGTATCGGAAAGAATTAACGACCACTCAAACTCTTTGGCGCGGTGATGTTGAGTTTTCGGTACGAAGTAAGCAATCAAAAATGTGATTAAACCGGTTGCTACAGCCACATAAATATAATTGTGCTGATGAAACCAAAAAACCGGTCGCTCCAATAACATATCACGTATCGTACCGCCGCCGTTACCAACAATAAAGGCCAGTACAATAGCGCCACTTAGGTCCATCCGATGGCGAATGGCGGCCAAAGCACCTGAGGTGGCAAAAGCAATGGTGCCAATCATATCGAGGATGGTAAGCAGCATGGCGTTGATTCTCTGACGTTTTGCTGTATTCTAACCTGGATATTTCATCAAGTCATATCACTATGAGCCAGCCGACCATTAGTACTGTTTTAGATGATATTGCCCGTCAATTTGCGCAGGCTGATTTATACTTTGGTCATGGCACAGAGACCCCTGAAGATGAAGCCTTTTATTTAGTATTTACTGTGTGCCAATTGGCATTTGATAGCCAGGCGCAAGTGTATGAACAAGTTGTCGAGGCTGATGAGCTGGCACGTATTGATCACATAGCTGCACAACGCATTCAAACCCGCAAGCCGATGGCCTATTTGCTCAACGAAGCCTGGTTTGCCGGCTTGCCGTTTTATGTCGATGAGCGCGTGTTGATTCCACGCTCGCCGATTGCTGAGTTAATTCATCAGCATTTTGAGCCATGGGTTGATAGCAGTCAGGTAAAGCACGTGCTTGATCTGTGCACCGGTAGTGGCTGTATTGGTATCGCCACAGCAATGTTGATGCCGGAGGTGTCGGTAGTGGCCGGTGATATTTCTCCGGAAGCATTAGCTGTGGCGCAAATTAACGTTGAGCGCTATGCATTGCAGGCGCGGGTGAAGTTAGTTAAGTCCGATGTGTTTAGCCATATTGAGGGTAAATTTGATATTATCCTCAGCAATCCACCCTATGTTGACGCAGCTAATATTGCCGACATGCCATTAGAATATAATCATGAACCGGTTGACCTGGCACTAGCCTCTGGCAATGATGGCCTGGACTGCACACGTAAAATTCTGACGCAGGCCGCTGAGCACTTAACTGATAATGGTGTGCTGATTGTTGAAGTCGGTCATAGTCAGGAAGCTTTGATTGCGGCCTATCCCAATTTGCCTTTTACTTGGCTGGAATTTGAGTTCGGCGGTGATGGGGTGTTTTTGTTGAATAAAGCAGCGTTGCTTGAAGTTTGCATACAGTGATAATAAAGCACTTCGTGGTGTGCCGGCATCATGAATTAATGCAAACTGCGTGACTTCATCCCCATTGCGCGCTATGGTTGTCAGACAAAGCATTAGGCAGTAGATATCATGTCAGGCAATAGTATTGGTCGCAATTTTGTCGTTACCACTTTTGGTGAAAGCCACGGTGAAGCATTAGGTTGTATTATTGATGGTTGCCCACCAGGGCTGGAAGTTAGCGCAGCGGATATCCAATTGGAACTGGATCGACGCCGTCCGGGGCAATCACGCTTTACTACACAGCGTCGTGAACCCGATCAGGTGCAGATTCTCTCTGGTGTGTTTGAAGGCAAAACCACCGGTACACCCATTGGCCTGTTAGTCGTTAATCAAGATCAGCGTCCCAAAGATTACTCGGCCATTAAAGATACCTTTCGTCCGGGCCATGCTGATTATACCTATCATCATAAATACGGTATCCGTGATTATCGCGGCGGGGGGCGTTCATCGGCGCGCGAGACCGTCATGCGTGTAGCAGCAGGGGCAATTGCCAAAAAATATTTACTGCAAACTTATGGTGTCATTGTTCGAGGTTGCTTAACCCAAATGGGTGATGTGCATTGTGCCATACGAGATTGGCAGACAGTGGCACAGAATGATTTTTTCTGCGCTGATCCCGACCAGGTGCCGGCATTGGAGCAGTTGATTAACAACATCCGTAAAGCTGAGGATTCTATTGGTGCTAAAGTCAGTGTAGTGGCAGAAGGCGTGCCAGTGGGCTGGGGTGAGCCGGTATTTGACCGGTTGGATGCAGATCTGGCCCATGCGTTGATGAGTATTAATGCGGTGCGAGGTGTGGAGATTGGCGATGGCTTTGCTGTGGTGCAACAACGTGGTAGTGAGCATCGTGATGAAATGACTCCGCAAGGCTTTGTGACTAACCATGCCGGTGGTACATTGGGCGGCATCAGCTCCGGGCAAGATGTGATTGCTCATATCGCACTAAAACCCACATCCAGTATTACCACTGCAGGTCGTTCAATTGATGTGCATGCCAATCCCACCGAGGTAGTGACCAAAGGGCGCCATGACCCGTGTGTGGGTATTCGTGCAGTGCCGATTGCTGAGGCGATGATGGCGCTGGTATTGATGGATCACGCCCTGCGTCAGCGTGCTCAGTGTGGTTGATTCAGACTAAATTGGCTAGCCATGTTAATGCGTTACAAACACGAATGCGCTCTTGAGTAATATAATCTTTTTCGCCATGTAGGTGGAGCTGCACCCCCTGGCAGTTAGGAAAGTGTTTAGTGAAATAATGTAGGTGTTTGCTCACCTCTGATTGCTTGAGTTTACACTCTATCGCCCATATGGGTTCTGCATTTTCTACAACGATAAAATCAACTTCTCTACCCTCATTGTCACGAAAATAACGCAGTTCAACATCTTTGCCTAAGGTATCTTGTTGAAAGTGAACCCACTTGAGCAAATGGGAGGCGACAAGATTTTCAAATCGGGCGCCATCATTTTGTACCAGGGTCCAGTCGAAATGATAGTGTTTTTGTTGTTTTTTTATTGCCCTGATCTGTGGGGCGCCAAACGGCGGCAATCTGAATATGGAGTAAAGATTTTCTAGAATTTGCACCCAGTTGGCAATGCTGGGCTGGCTGGTTTGTAAGTCATCTTTAAGCGCATTGAGTGATAACGGTGAGCCCACCAGTTCAGGCAGACGCAGCATGAGTAATTCTATTTTTGATAAGTCCTTGATATGCTCCAGACTAGTCAAATCATCATGGATAAGGCGCTGACGATATTCTCTTGACCAACGTTTAGCTTGCGTTGCATTACCACTAAAAAAAGGTTCTGGGAATCCGCCCAACTGATATAGGGTATTGAAGTCATCTGTGTTTTTTATACCAAGCTCAGCGGTAGAGAGCGGATGTAGACGTAAGTGATGGTAACGTCCTTGTAGGGAGTCACCACCACGGCGGTAATAATCGAGTCGTGCACTACCTGTAACCAATATCTGGTGATCGGCATGGAACTCATCATAAAGTCCTTTAAGAAAGTTCCGCCATTGCCGGTACTTGTGGATCTCATCAAATACCCACATGCTGGCATTAGGAAGCTGTTGTTTTAAAATGGCCTCGCGATGAGCAGGGATATCCCAGTTAAGATACCCATTGCTTTGTTTGGATAGTAATTTTTTCGCCAATGTGGTTTTGCCGACTTGGCGTGGCCCGGCAACGAATACCATCTTCCTTTTTAGATCAGCCAGAACCTGTGATTGCAGATAACGTACCTTCATTTTAAATCACACTTTAAAAAACAAGTAATTTTTTTAAAGCTTACTTTAAAAAAACCGAGTTTTCAAATCACAGTGTGGTTGATCTATCCTCTAAGTGCTAGACTTTACGTGCGTTTTCTATTCATGAGCGGTTAAATGTCAGAATCAGTGCAACATGTGATTTCCCATTATGGCTACTGGGCTATGTTTATCGGTGCGCTGATTGAAGGTGAAACCTTTCTGATTGCCGGCGGTATTGCCGCTAAGCATGGCTTGCTTGGGTTGCCTGGACTGATTGGCATGGCTGTAGTCGGCAGCTATTTACACGACAATATATTCTTTTATCTAGGACGTTTTGGCGGTCAGCGTATTTTGCAACGCTCACCCAAAATTGCCAGGCAAGCACAGAGGGGCCTGGCCTTGTTTGACCGTTATGGGTTGTGGATGGTGCTAGGGTGCCGATTCTTTTACGGGTTACGAACTATCGTACCAACAGTGATTGGTATGAGTCCGACGCGCACCTGGCTGTTTGCGGTACTGTCTTTTATTGGTGCCTGCCTGTGGTCGGTGACTTTTATTGTGGGTGGGTATTTGTTTGGCGAGTTGATTCAGATCGTCCTGGTCCGATTCCATGGTTATGAGAGTACGCTGTTTATAGTTGGTTGCGCGGTATTGATTTTGTTGGGGGTAATTTATTTGTACCTTTGGTTAAAGCGGCGTCGCAACCAGATGAAATAATAGTAAGCGTGATTATTAATTATTTAGCTGGAGATTGGCCGTATAATTGCGCTATACTTCACACACATTGGTGCCGACAGAAGGATATCCCCGATGGCTGATAATAATATTACGAACACGCAGGATGTTGATCCGATTGAAACACAAGAATGGCTGGATGCCCTACAATCGGTTATTGAACATGAGGGGACAGATCGTGCGTTGTTCTTATTGAGCCAGCTCAGTGGTAAAGCCCAGGCATTAGGGCTGCAGTCTAGTTATGCTCAGCAGCTTAATACCCCATATGTTAATACTATTGCGGCAGCCAGAGAGCCTGAGTACCCGGGCAATCTGGAACTCGAAGCCAAGCTGGAGGGTTGGATTCGCTGGAATGCTGCGGTGACAGTTGCTGCTGCCAACAATGTTGACTCTAGCCTGGGTGGGCATATTGGTAGCTTTGCATCGAGTTGTACTTTGTACGAAGTCGGTATGAATCATTTCTTTACAGCACCCAATGAAACCCAAGGTGGTGACTTATTGCTGATACAAGGCCATACCTCACCGGGTATTTATGCACGCTCTTATTTGGAGGGGCGTTTGTCCGAAGAGCAAATGATCAACTTCCGCAAAGAAGCGTTCGATAATGGTTTATCTTCTTATCCACATCCTTGGCTAATGCCGAATTATTGGCAATTCCCAACCGTTTCTATGGGATTAGGTCCCATGATGGCGATCTATCAGGCACGCTTTATGAAATATCTGCATCATCGTGGTCTGGCTGATACCAGTGATCGCCACGTATGGGCCTTTTGTGGTGATGGTGAGATGGATGAGCCGGAGTCGATGGGTTCTATCACCCGTGCCGGACGCGAGAAGTTAGATAATTTAATTTTCGTTATCAACTGTAACCTGCAGCGTCTCGATGGCTTGGTCAATGGTAATGGTAAGATTATTCAGGAGCTCGAAAGCAGCTTTCGCGGTGCTGGATGGAATGTGATTAAAGTTATTTGGGGCCGTGATTGGGAAGCGCTGATTGCTAAAGACACTACCGGGAAATTACAACAACGCCTGGAGCAGGCTTGTGACGGTGATTTCCAAACCTATCAGGCGCGTGGTGGCGCTTATATGCGTGAGCACTTATTCGGTGGCGATGCCGATTTAGAAAAATTAGTTGCCGATGTATCTGATGATGATTTGCATACACTCAGCCGTGGTGGCCATGATCCGCAGAAAGTTTATGCAGCTTACAAAGCAGCGACAGAACATCAAGGCCAGCCCACAGTGATCTTAGCTAAGACGATTAAAGGTTTTGGTATGGGTGAGGCCGGTGAGTCGCGTAACATTGCTCACAATCAGAAGAAATTGAAAGTCGATGAGCTCAAAGGCTTGAGTGAGCGTTTCAACATTGAGGTTAGCGAGGCTGATATTGAAGGCTATAAGCGGGTTATGCCGGATGTGAACGCAGCGGAAATGCAGTACCTGCATGAGCAGCGTAAAAAGCTTGGGGGGTATACTCCTGCTCGGTTTACGGTTGATGCAGATTATCAAGTACCGCACTATGAGGATTTTGCTAAGCGCTTGTTAGGCGGTACCGGTGGTGAACGCACCATGTCCACGACCACCGCTTATGTACAAATCCTCGGTGCGTTGTGCAAAGATAAGAGTCTGGGTAAATTTGTGGTGCCGATTACGCCGGATGAATCACGTACTTTCGGTATGGAAGGCTTGTTCCGTCAGGTGGGTATTTACAACGCTGAAGGTCAGAGGTATGAACCGGAAGACCGCCAGCAAGTGATGTATTATAAAGAGTCACAAGATGGCCAAATTCTGCAAGAAGGTATTAACGAGGGTGGTGCTTTTTCCTCGTGGATTGCCGCGGCAACTTCCTACAGTGTGCATCGTGTGCCGATGATCCCCTTCTATATTTATTACTCGATGTTTGGTTTTCAACGTATCGGTGATTATGCTTGGTTGGCTGGCGATATGCGTGCGCGTGGTTTCTTACTCGGCGCTACGGCCGGGCGAACTACAATCAATGGAGAAGGTTTGCAGCATGAGGATGGACATAGTCATATCCAAGCGGGTTTAATCCCCAATTGTGTCACCTATGATCCGACTTACGCTTATGAATTAGCAGTGATTATCTGGCATGGTTTGCAGCGTATGGTGGCTAATAATGAAGATGTATTCTTCTATATCACCATGGTGAATGAAAACTACCATCACCCGGCGATACCGCAAGATGCCCAACAGGGCATTATCAAAGGGATGTATTTGCTGCAAAAAGCCGGCAAACCATCTAAGAAACAGGTGCAACTGATGGGCTCTGGCAGTATTTTAAACGAAGTAGTGGCGGCTGCCCAATTGTTGGAGCAAGACTTTGGGGTGGCGGCCGATATTTGGAGCCTCACTAGTGCCAATAACTTGTATCGTGATGGCCTGGAAGTGAGTCGCTATAATCGTCTTAACCCTGAAGCTAAGCCAAAGAAAGCCTACATCACCTCACTGCTTGAGAAGCAGGCTGGTCCAGTGGTTGCTGCAACTGATTATGTACGCCTTTATACGGAACAACTACGTGATTTTATCCCGCAGCGTTATGTTACTTTAGGCACAGATGGCTTTGGCCGCAGTGATAGCCGCGAGAACCTGCGCCATCACTTTGAGGTGGATCGTTATCACATTGTGGTGGCAGCATTGCGTGCCTTGCATCAAGAAGGCTCGGTTACTGCTAAAGCGGTAAGCAAAGCGATTAAAGATTACAAAATCGATGCCAAACGAGCGCATCCACTGGATTTATAGGAGTCATTACCCATGGCATTAGAAGACATTAAAGTTCCAGATATTGGCGAATACAGCAATGTTGATGTGATTGAGGTGATGGTTGCCGTTGGCGATACCATTGAGCCGGAAACGCCATTGATCGCCTTGGAGACTGATAAAGCAACCATGGAGGTGCCTTCTCCTGTGGCGGGCGTGGTAAAAAAACTGATTGTTAAAGAAGGTGATAAAGTTTCCGAAGGTGATGTGATTTTGGCAGTGCAAACCCAGGCAGCGGCTGAGGCGGCACCTGTTGACAAAACTCAAACACCTGCCAAAGCACAATCGCAACCGACCTTGGCAGCAGGTGATCAACAGCCGGTCAAAGTGCCTGATATTGGCGAATACAGCAATGTTGATGTGATTGAGGTGATGGTTGCTGTTGGCGATACCATTGAGCCGGAAACGCCGTTGATTTCCTTGGAGACTGATAAAGCAACCATGGAGGTGCCGGCTGAGCGTGGCGGTAAAGTGGTGGCGCTCAAGGTCAAAGAAGGGGATAAAGTCTCGCAAGGTGATGTGATTTTAATGGTAGAAGCTACGTCAGCATCTGCAGAGCAGCCCACAGAGCAGCCAGCCAGTCAGCCTGAAACTGAAGCTGCACCTGTAGCAGCGGCTCAACCAGCTTCTGCACCAGTAGCAGAAACAATATCTGCACCATCTGGCGATGTGCATGCAGGGCCGGCAGTGCGCCGCTTTGCCCGTGAATTGGGGGTAGACTTAGCCAAAGTCACTGGCTCTGGTCGTAAAGGGCGTATTATCACAGAAGATGTGCAGCAATTTGTTAAAT
>JANQIS010000242.1 GCA_028282045.1 Gammaproteobacteria bacterium | reverse complement strand
CATCAATTGTCATGGGCCATCCTTCTGGAGGATGCTCAAACAATACATCGTAATTTTGTTTGAAAAAAGATATAAAGAACTCTCGCGCCACTTGTATATCACTTCGCAAATTAAAGTCAAACTGAAATTCTGGCACCTCACTTCCTGCTGCAAACATTCACTATCTCCTTATAATGCATTCGGATACCTCTATCCGACCACTCTCGTTATACTCCGACAATAGAGTACAAAATAGTGAGATACAGTCAAATCAGTAAAAATACGCACCTCTATCGATTTTGTTTTTTACTTACCCACAGCAGCTTTAATGATCAGTTCCAGTTCACCACTTTGTTGCATTTCACAGACGATATCACAGCCACCGATCAATTCGCCGTTTACCCACAACTGGGGAAATGTCGGCCAGTTAGCAACCTGCGGCAAGGTGGCACGAATGTCAGGGTTTTGTAATACATCAACAAAGCCAAACTCTTCCCCGCACTGCATTAATGCTTTGACAACACGCGCTGAGAAACCACATTGAGGCATCTGGGGTGAACCCTTCATATAAAGCAAAATGGGGTTATCGTTGATTTGTCGTTTAATTTTGGTAACAGTATCTTCCATCACAATTTCTTAATGCTATGTTCAAACGGCACCGTTATAGTACTATAATGGCTCCAAAATTAAAGCAGTAAAACAGGAGCACATCATGAGCTTTGAATTACCCGAGCTACCTTATGCAAAAAACGCTCTGGAGCCCCATATTTCTCAGGAAACGTTGGAGTATCACTACGGCAAACACCACCAGGCTTATGTCACTAACTTAAATAACTTAATACAAGGCACTGAGTTTGAAGGCAAATCACTGGAGGGGATTATTAAATCTGCCAGTGGCGGTATTTTTAATAATGCAGCGCAAGTCTGGAATCACACTTTCTACTGGCATTCGCTCAATCCCAACGGCGGCAGTGTCCCAACCGGTGCAGCCGCAAAAGCCATTGATGAGGCATTTGGTTGCTTTGACACATTTAAGGAACAATTTACTAAAGCCGCTGCAACTAATTTCGGTTCCGGCTGGACATGGTTAGTGCAAAATGGGGATGGTGAGCTGGAGATTTTCAACACCAGCAATGCTGATACGCCTATTAAGCATGGTAAAAACCCTTTGCTCACTATCGATGTTTGGGAGCATGCCTATTACATTGATTATCGCAACGCACGCCCCAAATACATTGATGCTTTCTGGTCTTTGGTCAACTGGGATTTTGTTAATCAAAATCTTGCATGACTTCGGCATTGCTCAATACCTACCAGCGTCTTCCCTTGCAGTTCATCGGCGGGGAAGGTTGCTGGTTGTTTGATGACAATAACAAACACTATTTGGATGCCATTGCCGGCCTGGCAGTCAGTACACTTGGACATCAACACCCCGCCTTAGTCAAGACACTACAGCAACAGGCAACTCACCCACTACAAATTTGTAATTTATTTACCATTCCCGAGCAAACATTACTGGCTCACAAGCTGTGTCAATTAACAGGTATGTCACATGCCTACTTCTGCAATAGCGGCGCTGAAGCCAATGAAGCCGCGATTAAAATTGCCCGACTTTATGCCACTCAAAACGGCAAAAGCCAACCGGTGATTCTCACCATGACTCACTCATTTCATGGCCGAACTTTCGGCGCAGCCAGCGCCACTGACAACACCAAGGTACAAGCGGGTTTAGGGCCACTCTTACCTGGCTTTGTAACCTGTCAATACAATAACGTAAATGATGTAAAGCGCCACACCGATAACCCCAATGTGGTTGGCGTTATGCTTGAGAGTATCCAAGGTGATGGCGGTGTCAATATCCCCAACCCAGATTACCTCAAGTCACTGCAAGATTTATGCTACCAACAAGGCTGGCTATTCATCATCGATGAAGTACAAACCGGCTGCGGTCGCACCGGTACTTTTTGCGCTTACCAGCACGAAAACATTGTGCCAGATGTGGTGACTTTGGCTAAAGGTCTGGGTGGCGGCTACCCCATTGGTGCCTGTCTGGCCAAGGGTAAAGCGGCTGAAGTTTTCCACCCTGGCAACCATGGTTCCACATTCGGCGGCAACCCACTGGCTTGTCAGATGGCATTGGCTGTACTGGAAACACTCCAGCAAGACGATTTAATCCATCATGCTAA
>JANQIS010000211.1 GCA_028282045.1 Gammaproteobacteria bacterium | reverse complement strand
TAAGGGTCTTTCTTGGTCATGATCACTGCTGCAATATGAATCACCAGGCACACCGGAATACCCCATAAGGAGTGCAGGCCCAATACCAAAGCCGCTGCGATAGTGCCATTGAGCACCGCAAACTTGCGCGGCACTCCCCCGAGCAAAATGGGCTGGGTGAGCGATTGGTGAATAGGAATCTGATAGCCGGCAACTGACACTAAAACAACACCCCTGATGATGGATGAAATAATGTGGCAATTAAACTTGCCGCAGTAAAGGCAATCGCCAACCCAAACAATACTTGTAACAGGCGACGCACTCCGCTGCCTGATTCACCAAAGGCAATGGCCAAACCGGTTATTACCACAGCGATTACCCCTAAGGCCATAGCCACCGGGCCTGAAATAGAGTTAGCAATTTTTTGCAGCGGGCCTTCCCACGGCATAGCACCGCCGGTTTCACTCGCTAATGCAGCCGGAGCATAGAAAAACCCCAACCAAAATAACTTACGCAGCCACTTAAGCGAGTTTCGCATCAATTTTAATCCTATCACTGTAAGCTCCTTAAAGAGTATAATAAGCTAGTGTACATTTGTCACTTGGAGTTCAGTGTTGACCATACAAACCACCAATGAAGGCTTCCTGCTTCACTGGCAGGATTGGACAGAGTCTGCTGCACATCAATTGGCACAAAACGCCGATATTCAACTGACAGCACAGCATTGGACGGTGATCCACGCCGTACGTGAATTTTATCAACAGTACCACACCACTCCACCGCTACGCGTGCTGGTTAAACTATTACAAGAACGTTATGGCCCGACCTGTGGCACCAGCTTGTACTTACAACAATTATTTCCTCCTGCCGCCGCCAGACAAATTGCTAAAATTGCCGGATTGCCTAAACCGAAGAAATGCATTTGAGCCACACAAACCTGGATTACGCTATCCAGTAACACAATGACGATGCGGTGTCATTCCGTGGCCTTTCATTCGGCACCTCATGGCACCTCACCCGTCATCCCGTGGCTTGACCACGGGATCCAGAGAATATGCTATATAAATCTGGATTGTACTATCCAGTAGCACAATGACAATGTAAGGTATTTGGGCTGGTTATGCAACGATGCCATGTTGGGCCTGATACGCAGCTATGGCAGTTAAGTCAGCATCGGTATTCATATGAGTTAAAGAGTCCAACATATCCTGCAAGGTGACGATACTGATTACGGGGATATTATAGTGCTGTTCAATTTCTTGGACCGCTGATTGTTTGCCTTGGGCACGCTCCTGGCGATCCAAACTGATCACCAAGCCACAGACTTGTGCGCCGGTAGATTGCACTAAATCATAAGCCTCACGAAACGCAGTACCGGCGGTCAGTACATCATCAATCACCAATACGCGCCCGGCAATAGGAGCACCAATAAAGACACCGCCTTCACCATGGTCTTTGGCTTCTTTACGATTGAAAGCAAAAGGTTTATCAACGCCATAGTCTTTCCATAAACTACAGGCAACGGCACTGACCAATGGAATACCTTTATACGCAGGACCAAATAACAGCTCAAACTCCACGCCAGAATTGATGATTTCCTGAGCATAATAACGTGCTAACTCAGCTTGTGCCTGGCCGGTATCGAACTCACCCGCATTATAAAAGTAAGGGCTTTTACGCCCGGACTTTAAAGTAAATTCACCAAACGACAGGACATTGTTCTCAATGGCAAATTTAACGAAAGCAGATTTGGACATAGGGTTTACAGTTTTGTAGCTGTTATCTCAGTATGACAAAAGACCTTTGCAGTGTCATCAGGCCATTAGCCTGGATATTCATGATGAAATGTCCAGGCTGGCCTGAAACTGCATTCTTATCAGGTGGCTAAACAACTTTGAGTTTGCTTACCAGCCAGTCACTTCCTTGAGTCGTAAACCTATTTCTGCCGGACTTTTAGTGGTTGCGACACCCGCCGCTTCCAAAGCCGCAAATTTATCCGCAGCCGTGCCTTTACCACCGGCAATAATCGCACCGGCATGGCCCATGCGTTTTCCTGCAGGCGCTGTGACACCGGCGATATAAGATACCACTGGCTTAGATAAGTGCGATTTGATGTACTCGGCAGCTTCTTCTTCTGCTGAGCCACCAATCTCACCGACCATAATAATCGCTTCGGTTTGTGGATCTTTCTCAAACAATGCCAGGATATCGATAAAGTTACTGCCAGGAATTGGGTCACCACCAATACCCACACAAGTACTTTGGCCAAAGCCCAATGAAGTAGTTTGATGCACGGCTTCATAAGTCAGTGTACCGGAACGAGACACAATGCCCACTTTACCTTTGCGGTGAATGTAGCCTGGCATAATACCGATCTTACACTCACCTGGCGTAATAACCCCCGGGCAATTAGGTCCGATTAAACGTGAACCACTCTGTTCCACATAGCACTTTACTTTAAGCATATCCATTACCGGAATACCCTCAGTAATACAAACGATTAACTTCACACCGGCATCAGCCGCTTCAATGATGGAGTCCATGCAAAACGGCGCAGGTACATAAATCATCGTCGCATCAGCTTGGGTAGCATCAACCGCATCACGCACTGTGTTAAAGACTGGTAAGCCTAAGTGTTCACTACCACCTTTACCGGGTGTGACACCGCCAGTCATTTTGGTGCCATAGGCAATAGCTTGTTCAGAGTGAAAAGTCCCCTGCTTACCGGTAAAACCTTGGCAGATCACTTTGGTATCTTGGTTAATTAAAATGCTCATTATTTTGCCTCCTTGACTGCCGCGATGATTTTCTTAGCGCCGTCAGTAAAGCCTTCTGCCGCGATGACATTGAGCTCGCTCTCTTGTAGCTTCTGAGCGCCCAGCTCTGAGTTGGTACCTTCCAAGCGCACCACCACCGGCACCTCAACGCCCACTTCTTTTACCGCATCAAGAATGCCTTCGGCGATCATATCACAACGCACAATACCGCCGAAGATATTAACAAACACACCCTTGACCGAATCATCAGACAAAATAATTTTAAACGCTTCACAAACACGTTCTTTATTCGCCCCGCCACCGACATCGAGGAAATTAGCCGGCCGGCCACCATGTAGTTTAATGATATCCATGGTTGCCATCGCCAAACCGGCTCCGTTAACCATACAGCCGATATCGCCATCGAGCGCAACGTAGTTCAATTGCCATTCTTGCGCACGCTGCTCACGCTCATCTTCTTGTGAAGGGTCACGCATCTCGGCAATCTTCTGTTGACGATACAGCGCACTTTCATCAACAGTCAGCTTGGCATCCAGGCAGTGCAAATTGCCTTGGGTGGTAATGACTAATGGATTGATCTCAATCAGGGAAAGATCACACTCTTCAAACATTTTAGCCAATCCCAGAAAGATTTTAGTAAATTGCTTGACTTGTTCTTTATTCAAACCAAGGTTAAACGCTAATTCACGCGCCTGATAGGGCTGTGCACCAACGGTGGGATCAATTATGGCTTTAAGAATTTTTTCTGGCGTTTTTTCAGCTACTTCTTCAATTTCAACCCCGCCTTCGGTGGAAGCCATAAATACAATACGGCGCGTCACTCGATCAACCACAGCTCCAAGGTAGAGTTCTTTATCAATATCAGTACAGGCTTCGACAAGAATCTTGTTCACCGGCTGGCCTTTCTCGTCAGTTTGGAACGTGACCAGATTTTTACCTAGCATGCTGTGGCAAAAGTCAGCGATTTCATCTTTGGTCTTAACCAGCTTAACACCGCCTGCTTTACCGCGGCCACCTGCGTGCACCTGAGCTTTAACCACCCACATGTCACCACCGACCTTATCAGCCGCTGCCAGCGCTTCTTCTACGCTATCAACTGCATAACCTTTTGAAACGGGCAAACCATACTCAGCAAACAACTGTTTACCTTGATACTCATGTAAGTTCATGATGTTCCTTATTTCCTTAGTTTCTGTTCGGGCACATTCATCGTGCCTGGATCAAACAATTCGCGGCTGACTGTATCACAATTATTTTGAAAAACAAAACAGGCAGCCTGCAAACAATAAGGCCCTCAAAAGCAAGGGCCTTAGCCGGTAATTCACTATCATTATACCTGCAACAACATACGAGATGGGTTCTCGATATACTCCTTGATGGTCTTGAGGAAGGAAACCGATTCGCTACCATCAATAATACGATGATCATAGCTAAGCGCCAGATACATAATCGGACGAATCTTCACCTCACCATTGATCGCTACCGGACGCTCAACAATGTTGTGCATCCCCAAAATAGCACTTTGTGGTGCATTCACAATAGGCGTAGATAACATTGAGCCGAAAGTACCGCCGTTAGTAATGGTAAACGTACCACCTTGCATATCGGCTATCTCCAGTGAACCACCACGTGCCTGGCCGGCGTAATCACGAATTGCTTGCTCAATCTCAGCCATGCTGATTTGATCGACATTGCGCACCACCGGCACAACCAGACCGCGTGGTGAAGCAACTGCCACACCAATATCGTAATAGCCATGATACACAATATCTTCACCATCAATAGAAGCATTAACGGCTGGAAATTGCTTGAGGGCTTCACAGGTGGCTTTCAAAAAGAATGACATAAAGCCCAAACCCACACCGTGGACCTTTTCAAACTGATCTTTATACTGCTTGCGCAAATTCATCACTGCATACATATCCACTTCATTGAAAGTAGTCAGTAAGGCATTACTTTGCTGGACTTCTAAAAGACGTTTGGCCACTGTTTTGCGCAGCCGTGTCATAGGGACACGTTTTTCAATGCGCACGCCTGATGCTTGAGTATTGCTATCAGCACCGGCTAATACTTGTTGTACTTGATCGGCAGATAAGTTTTGCTCATTTAAACGCCGACGCACTGCTGGGCTTGCATCCACAGCCACCGGTTCACTGCTGCTTACTGCCGGTTGGGATGCTGACTTTCCGGCAGGTTTCTCTGCCGCCACAGGCTCAGGTTTTTCTGCTTTGTCTTGTGCTGATGGTTTTGGTTCTGTTTTGGCTGCTTTTGCCGGTGCTGCACCCTCTTGCAAAGCACCGATCACTTCTTCGCTGACCACCGTCTGGCCTTCAGCTTTTAAAATTTTGCCCACTACACCGTCGGTAATGGCAGGCACTTCCATAACAACTTTATCGGTTTCAATTTCAACGATCACATCGCCTTCACTCACCGCATCACCTTCTTTGAAATGCCAGGTGGCAATCTCACCTTCAGCGACAGACTCTGGAAAAGTTGGTACTTTGATTTCTAATGTCATTGGTTTAGTCCCTTGCTATTGCTTAATTGTATTCTGTTCTAATTGTAATGCTTGTGCCACCAATAAGGCTTGTTGCTCTCTAAAGAGCGATGGATAGCCTACTGCCGGCGAAGCAAATGCGCCACGACCAACGTATTGCAACGCTTGGTTATCCGACAAGACTTCCTTAATACGCGGGCCAATAATATACCATGCCCCCTGATTAATGGGCTCTTCCTGACACCAGACTATGTCCTGCACATGGGTATACGCCTGCAATAGGGCCTGCAATTGTTGGTAAGGAAACGGATAGAGTTGCTCAATACGAATAATGGCAATATGGTCAATATTTTCATCACGACGCTTGGCTAATAAGTCATAATAGACTTTACCCTGGCACAGCACCACACGCTTAACCTTTTTAGCGTCAATAGCATCAATTTCTCCAATAACGGTGTGGAACTGGCCATCAGCTAAGTCATCAAAGGTTGATGTCACTAATGGGTGACGCAGCAAGCTCTTTGGTGTCATAACAATTAACGGTTTGCGATATGGGCGTATCATCTGCCGGCGAATCATGTGATACATTTGTGCCGGTGTACTGGGCGCACAGACCTGCATATTGTTATTGGCGCATAACTGTAAATAACGCTCCAGCCGCGCTGATGAGTGTTCAGCTCCCATACCTTCCTGGCCATGTGGTAATAGCAAGGTTAAGCCGGCTAAACGGCCCCACTTCTCTTCTGCAGAAGACATGAACTGATCAATCACAACCTGTGCACCGTTGGCAAAATCACCAAACTGAGCTTCCCACAGCACTAAGCTTTGTGGATCACTGGAGCTATAACCGTATTCAAATGCCATAACTGCCTCTTCTGAGAGCAGTGAGTTCACCACAGTAAAATTAGCCTGATCCTGGCTCACATGCTTTAATGGCACGTAAATTTTATCGGTTCTTTGGTCATGGAGTTCAGCATGTCGATGTGAGAAAGTTCCTCGGCCACAATCTTCACCGGACAGGCGCACCGGAATGCCCTCAGCAACTAAGGTGGCATAAGCCAGCACCT
>JANQIS010000207.1 GCA_028282045.1 Gammaproteobacteria bacterium | reverse complement strand
GATATGAAGAAAAAAGTACACCCTGTGCCTCAAGGTGCCTTATTGCCTGATCACTCCGGTATGTTGATTCCCAATAAAGCATTGTTTGAAAAGATTTATGTGCAGCAGCTTATGTTCGGCACTAAAGGTCAACAGTTTAAAAAATTTGGCCGATGGCTGGAGGATAAATGATTTTTTTACGGTATATCATGTTGGCAGTATTATTGGGTGTCTCAATTACGACACTTGCTAGTGAGATAGCACCAGTTGGTGAGCAACAGCAAATTATGGTGTTAAGCATTTCCAGTGATGGCAAGTATGTTATCAGTACCAACCTTAGCCGTCATGCTGTTTTATGGAATCTACAACAACATACTTACAAAGTGCTGCCAATGTATCCGGTTAATATTTACAGCGCTTATTTTATTAAAAACACCGATGATTTCCTCATTCAAAATGACAAAACCAACCAAGTACTAGTTGAAAATGTGGCAGGAAAAATAATTAAAAAGCTAAACCCAGGTTTCCCAACTTATGGCGAAGTCATGACAAGCAACTTGCAAAACTATTTTGCATCAGATGAAAGTTATAACGTCTATAAGATTGGCCAAAACGGTAATAAAACACAACTGCTGTACTTTTACTGTAGTCCAAACTTTCATAAGCCAGCACCACCAAAAGGTATGCCCCATGGCTGCATGGGGTTTGTAGGCGGTGGTAAATTAATGAATCTAGCCTTTAATCAGGATGATGCTACTTTAATGGGTGCTGGTAATGGTGATGTTTATTTGTGGAGCACCAGTACAGGAAAGTTATTACATCATCTATCCAAAAACGAAGGCCAAACCTTCGCCACCATCAGCCCTGATGGGCAGTATGTGGTAAGTGGGGATGATGATGGCAATATTTTTCAATTTTCACTACAAACAGGTAAATTGATTAAAGCGATACAAAGGTACGAATACTTCGTCCACTCAATCAAATTTATCAGTAACAATGATTTCTTTGTCTTTCTCCACGGCAATTATCCTTTCGCCACACTTTACTCACTGGACACTGGTAAGAAACTAAAAAGACTGTCATTACTCTCTCAAAAACAAAAAGAAAACGTTAAAGCTCAAGACGCCTATTATAATGATGGCGAATATCCCGCCACCTATACTTACCTGCGTGACCAAGCCACCGACACCTCTCCCAGCGCCCATGTGTTGGTGATGGCGATGTCAGAGAAAAACGGTATTTTAGTCTATCACTATGCACCGAAAACCCAGACCCTTAAACAAGTCTGGGCGCCGGTGATAGCGCCAACACACTGGTGGCACTTTTGGTAATTTATATGCACTGCCACATGGGAACTTACTGGTATTGGCCAAATACAATCCTTATAATACTTCGTTTAAAAAATTTAATATCCATATGTCTGACACAAAACGCATGATTATTACTGCTGCACTGCCTTATGCTAATGGGCCATTACATATCGGCCATTTACTGGAGTACGTGCAAGCCGATATATTTTACCGCTTCCAAAAGCTCAATGGTGTTGAGGCTTATTTCATTTGTGGCAGTGATACACACGGTACACCAATGATGCTAAAAGCGCAGGATCAAGGCATCACACCACAAGCGTTAGCCAAGCGTATGAGCGCAGGACATGTGGAAGACTTCTTAGCATTTTCAATTGCCTTTGATGCGTTTTACCATACCAATCGGGATGTCAATCAACAATTTGTCAATCAGGTTTATCAACAACTGCAAGACAATGGTGATATCGAGACTCGTGAAATTGAACAGGCTTACGATGCAGCTAAGGCAATGTTTCTGCCTGATCGCTTTATTAAAGGGACTTGCCCGAAGTGCGGCGCTACTGATCAATATGGTGATAGCTGTGAAGTATGTGGTGCCACTTATGATCCGACTGAAATGAAAGATGCGGTTTCGGTAATTAGTGGTACAACACCGGTACGCAAATGCAGTAAACATTATTTTTTCAAACTCAACCATTATGAGGACGTGTTGTCACAATGGCTTAACACAGATGCGCTGCAAAATGCCATCGCTCATAAACTCAAAGAATGGTTTAGTGAGGGCCTGAAAGATTGGGATATCTCACGCGATGCGCCCTATTTCGGTTTTGAAATTCCTGGTACCACGGGTAAATACTTTTACGTCTGGCTCGATGCACCATTGGGTTATCTGGCAAGCTTTAAAACACTATGTGATGAAAAAGATTTAAACTTTGACACCTTCTGGAAAGCGGACAGCACTACAGAGCTGCATCAATTCCTCGGCAAAGATATTGCCTATTTTCATGCATTATTTTGGCCGGCAATGTTATACGGCGCCGGATACCGTATGCCAACACGCATCAATGCACACGGTTTTGTTACCATTAATGGTATGAAAATGTCTAAATCGCGTGGTAATTACATTAGCGCCCGTGATTATCTGGATAAGTTCAATAGTGAATACTTACGCTACTACTATGCAACCAAGCTTAATGGCGGTATAGAAGATATCGATCTGAATCTGACTGATTTTGTTAGCCGAGTCAATGCTGATCTGGTCGGCAAATTTGTTAATATCGCCAGCCGTTGCGCCGGATTTATTAAGAAAAAATTCGACTGTCAACTGGCTGATCAATTAGTTGAACCAGCCTTATTTGACGAATTCTCCCAGGGGGCACAATCTATCCACCAGGCTTATCAACAATTAGACTATGCCAAAGCAATGCGTGAGATTATGGCCTTGACAGATCGTGCTAACCAGTTTATTGAACAGTACAAACCTTGGGAATTAGCCAAGGATGAGCACAAACAAACGATAACGCATCAAGTCTGCACGCAGGGAATCAATCATTTTTATCAGCTCATGGTGATGCTTAAACCTATTGTGCCAAAAACCATTACCAGTGCCGAGAATTTCTTAAATCAGCAAATCAGCCACTGGTCAATGCTGGAAACACCACTACTCACTCATAAAATCAACCCCTTCAAACCCTTACTTACCCGACTTGAAGAAGCCCAAGTGTTGACATTGACTTCGACAAACGCACCCCCTGCCTAACTGCTACCTACACAAATCCGGTCTGGGCAGGTTACAATAGATGCTATGATGATGAATTTCATAATGCCGTGAACACCAAACTGATCGGTCAAATTGATGCCATCCTACCGCAAACGCAATGTACGCAGTGTGGCTACCAGGGCTGTCGGCCTTACGCTGAAGCGATCGCTACTGGCACAGCACATAATCAATGTCCACCGGGTGGCGAACGAGTAATTCGGGAGTTGTCAGCACTACTCCATCGTGAAGTGATACCTCTTAACCCCGATAATGGCGTGCATCAGCCCAAGCGTATTGCCAGGATTCGTGAAAGCGAATGTATTGGATGCACCAAGTGTATCCAAGCTTGCCCTGTCGATGCTATCGTCGGCAGTGGTAAAAAAATGCATACGGTAATTGAGAACCAATGTAGCGGGTGTGATCTTTGTGTCGCTCCCTGTCCGGTGGATTGTATTGATATGATTATCGCACCGGATTGTATGCAACCGGATCTGATGCCAAAAGCACAGCGTATTGCACAGAGCAATCAATATCGTCAACGTTATCAACAGCGTCAGCAGCGCTTAGCGCATTTGCAGCTTGAAGAAGCACAAAAACATCAACGCAATAAAAAACCTCAACCAGATCAGTCCGCTGACCTGCGTAAAGCCAAACAAGATTATATCGCTGCGGCGATAGCACGCAGCAAAGCTAAAATGGGCCAGCGTCATGAACCAAAGTAAACGCCAGGCAATCTTTGAACGCCTTAAAGCTGCCAACCCTAAACCAACCACTGAATTAATCTATCACAGCCATTTTGAACTATTGGTAGCAGTGGTGTTATCGGCACAGGCCACTGACGTGAGTGTCAACAAAGCCACAGCCAAGCTATTCCCAGTGGCTAATACACCCGAAGCAATTCTGGCCCTGGGTGAAACACAGCTAAGAGATTATATTCAACAAATCGGCCTGTATCGCACCAAAGCCCATAATGTGATGAAACTCTGCCGGCAATTACTTGAACGTCATAATGGTCAGGTGCCCGAAAACCGTGAGGCATTAGAAGCATTGTCCGGCGTGGGCCGTAAAACAGCCAATGTGATTCTTAATACTGCTTATGGACATCCCACCATGGCGGTCGACACTCATATTTTCCGCCTATCAAACCGCATCAATCTGGCACCGGGCAAAACGGTATTGGCAGTGGAAAAAAAGTTGCTCAAAGTCATTCCTAAACCCTATTTACAAGATGCACACCATTGGCTGATACTCCACGGCCGTTACGTTTGTACCGCAAAGAAACCACAATGCCACACTTGCATCATCCGCGATTTATGTGAATATCCTCATAAAACCCTGCGCGACTAAGATGAAACGCTATCGCTTGTCTAACTTGCCGCTCTACCCGCCCAGTGCATGGCTCATCTTGCTTACTGCATTAATCTTTTCCATGGGCTATCTGGTCACCTTCAAGCTACAATATATCGCACTACCGGCTAATCATCTGGATCTGGGTAGTTATTGACAGCATCCTTAGCACCTTTATCGCTTTAACATTGATGTTTGGCATCTTTGGGGGTATCGCCGGTTATTACCTTGGGCCTAAAACCGCCTTTTTAGTCGGTGGTATTATTTGTGTTATCGGTATGCTATTGCTATCACAAAACAATATCGTTTATTCAGGTATCGCTTGTTTTCTGGTGGGCAGCGGGCTGCTCAAACCCAATATCTTTAACTGTCTTAGTCTGTTGGTACCACGGCGCAGTCAGTTACGTTACCGTGCTTTTTGTTTGATTTTCTTTGCTGATAACATGGGTATGGTACTTGGCGGCGTCATTGCCACCCACTTTACTTCGCTGACTAATATCAGTAACGCTTTTTTGATGATTGGATTTATGACTATTGGCGCTTTGTTCATTTTTATTTTTATGAGTTTTGTGGTGTTTGCCAATAATCGTTTGGATCGTAGTAACACTGCTAACCTTAATCTACTGGTGATTGGCTTAGTGTACCTGATGACTGTTGTACTAATCATCCTTGCTGATTTTTTGTTACAACAAAAGCAAGAGTTGCTGATTATAATTACCGCGCTGATTTGCGTGTTGTTAGCATTAATCATTATGCTGCACCAATATCGACGCCTGGCAATGCCACTGTTGCGCCATGGTTATAGACTACAAGCCTCTTGTCAGTTACTGTGTATGTTGTATTGGGCTTTGTTCTCTATCAATATCGTCAACGTTTATTTATTGTTTCCTTGGGAACCGAATGTATCACCCGGTGAATTACATCAAAAGCTACTGCCTCATTTATCCTTCCATGCCATTGCAGTGAGTGTAATCGGTATTATCTGGCTGGTTAAATATAGCCTGTCACACGCCACGCTGACACGTGATCCAGCACAACGTATCTGTTATGGACTGATAGTAATGGCTGTCGCCAGTCTGTTGACCTGGCATGTATTCTCACCGCTTACACAGCACACGCCTATACCGAATTGGTTAGGACTGTTGATTTCACAATTGTGCTTGGCCTATGCCAGTTATTGTATTGTACCCACACAACTGGCCATGATCGCTCACTGGTTATCTCGCCATTATGAGCCTTTAATGATGGGTATCAGTCAACTGGTCATTGGCATAACCTGGGTCATTATTAAAATCACTATGTATCATATGACCCTCAATACTGCCACCTCTTCCTTATACGTCCTGACGTCATTACTCAATATCGTAGCAGCTACTACTTTAATTATTGCCTTCATTTGTTGGTATATTTTCCGCTATGCTATATCTAACACGACGGTTCCAAGTTAGCTATGTTTAGTGATCAACGTCATCAATTACGTAGCCAGTTTATTCTCTCCTGGCAAAAAGCACAGCAAGGCGAGCCACTCTGTGCGCTGGAGCAACAAATCATTCAGGTCATTGGTGATCACCCGCAATATCAGCATGCCATGCACACTGACTATCTGGATCGCGATTACTTACCGGAGCAGGGACAAACTAACCCATTTTTGCATATGTCATTGCATCTTGCGGTCCGTGACCAACTTCACACTCATCATCCGCCCGGAGTTTATGCGATTTATCAACAATTACTATCACACTACCAAGACCCGCACACTGTTGAACACTATATGATTGATGCTCTGATGGAAATACTCTGGTGCGCACAGCAAAGTCAGCTACTACCGGATGAAACCGCCTATCTTGATCTGTTGCGATCCCAACATGCAGCGATTTTGGAGGATATGCTTTGAATAACACCACTACTTCAACTCGTGTTTTCCATATTAAACAACTTCACTTGTTACTGATCACCGCAAGTATATTCTTCACCAATGGGGTGTTAATGAAAACGCTAGATCAGCTTGCCTATGATTTAAATGGTTTGGCGCTTGCCTTTAACCAAACTAATCTGAATTCGTTTATCTCTCTGTCCTACATTATCACACTAATCGGAGGTATTGCTTCAAAAACGTATAAATGTAGCAATAATATCCTCATTGGCTATGTGTTGGTTGTTATTGGCCTGTTTTCCGCCCTACAGCCCAGTATCTACCTGATCGGCATGACCACCTATATTGTTGGCAGTGGATTAATCATTCCCAACACCTATATGTATCTCAGCCATCAATATGCTATTAATAGCCCGCCACGTACGCAATATCTTTTAGGACTGTTTGCCATCAGCAGTATTGGGCTTACAGTGGGTTTATTAACAGGTCATAGACTGATCCAATATGGCCCCAACGCAGAACTGTTGCTGTTAAGCGGCATCACATTGGTCAGCTTGTTGTCGTTTATTACAATCAATTACGATAATGCCTCCAGGAGCGCTATCAGAGCCTCATTGGCTAATGCTTTCCAACAGATTGAATATACCGTTATGATCAACATTTTGATCTTTGGCGGTATTGGGTTGTTTTCCTATATGTTAAGCTTCCCCTGGTTATTGAACTGGATATTAGTCGGTACGACACTCGTGGTGTTTGTTTTTATCGTCAGCTTGACAGCAAAATCCCATTCAGAGCAACGAGCACGCAACATGATTATACTATGTTTGTTCTTTTTGGCGGCAAGTTATTGGATTACTAACACTATCCTAACCTACTGCCTGAGCACCTATCTGCCCCTGAAGCAAATATTCAATGTGGCTCATTTTAATACTTTTTCACTGACGACGATGGCGATGACTTTAGAAATGATAGGCTCTAGCGCCACATTATTAATACTTATGCTGTTGATTTATCTATTGGCTAAATTTTACCATAAAGCGATCTCCTTTATCAGTTTAGTTGGCATTGCTGTTATAGGAACTGCAATCAGCGTTGTGATGTTTAACCTTCTAACCCATATTCCTGCCATACTCAGCACCACACAACATAAGCTAGCATCCGTTGGCTTATTAGGTATGATGACGGTGATTAAAGCCCTGGCCATTCCAGGCATTATTGTACTCATTGGCCAATTAACGCCACGACGCCAAGAGGGTTTATTTATTAGCTTTTTCCTGACCACACTTGGCCTAAGCCTTATCATCGGGCACCAATTTCTCAATAGTGTAAACTGGACGATTAAACTACCCTGCAGTCATCCTGTTTATAGCTATTATCAATTGGGGCTAGTAGCTCTAATTCTTAATATCGCGGCATTTGTATTGTTTTTTGGCTTACTTAAACCAATATGGAATACAGCAAAGACCCTGGGTTAGTTATTAACTATCGGCTCCGTGCCGGGATGGTAAAGGAAAACCCATTCTACAAAGCCGCTTCTTTTAGTGCAGCGCGAATAATCACATCACTGGGTTGACCATCAACGGCTACACGTTTGGCAATACGGCTGGCTTCCTGTGGTTTGTAGCCTAAGGCAATCAGCCCGGCAATAGCATCGGATAAAGCTTGGTCCGGCGTAGACTGCATACCCTGATTTTGCCGTTGTACAGCCGGCTGAGCCTCTACGTCCTGCCAGGTATCTAAACGCCCTTTAAGCGATACCATAATACGCTCGGCAGATTTTTTACCAATCCCGGGAACCTGAGACAATGCAGTGATATCCTGCTGTGCCACAATACTCATAAGCGCATTGGCATCATACGGGGACAGCATAGCCAATGCCGTTTTTGCACCGACACCGCTGACTTTAATCAATTCACGAAATACATCGCGCTCACGTTCATTAATAAAGCCAAACAACAAATGTGCATCCTCACGCACCACCAAGTGCGTATACAATATGGCATCTTGTTCAGGCTCAGGCAAATCACAAAGCGTGCCTAATGGTACCTCAATTTCATAACCCACCCCATTCACATCCAGTAATACAGCATGGGTATCTTTGCGAACCACTTGTCCTCGAAGCCTGCCGATCATTGCCAACGCCTTTTTACGGTTTTCTTGATGCCGGTCAGTTGATGCAAACTCTGTTTAGTATGACAATGACATAATGCAATCGCCAATGCATCTGCACCATCGGCTTGTGGCACAGCCGAAAGATTGAGTAATTGTTTTACCATATGCTGCACCTGGGTTTTATCTGCACCACCATAGCCCACTACCGCTTGTTTAATTTGCTTGGCCGTGTACTCGTCTACCATTAACTCTTGCTGCGCCAGGGCCACCATAGCAACCCCGCGTGCCTGGCCTAATTTTAATGCAGAATCGGCACTATAAAACATAAAAATACGCTCAATGGCTGATTCCACCGGCCGATAACGTTCGATCACCTCACCAATACCATCAGCGATCTCAAGCAATCGATCCGCTGTTTGAGTATGTTTCACTCGGATACACCCACTGGCAACATAATTTGGCGTTTTACCCTCAACCTGGATTAGTCCGAACCCCGTAATCCTGGAACCTGGATCAATACCCAGGATAATGGACACTTCTACACTCCCATTCCGGTCAAACGAATACAAATGGCCTGAATCACTTCATAGAGTTTGGGATGTGAGGCTTCAAATTCTTCTACTGTGCGTCTTAAGCCCTTAGATGACAAGGATACCAATTCCGGATCAGGATCATCACGCAATGATTCATGGGCAGCAACTTTGGCAAAACTGGCAATGCTATGCGCTTTATGCGCTTGCTGTTTTTCAACCGCTTGCAGCTCTTTATCTAACTGACTTAATAAATCAGCCAGTTCTTGGCGCGAAGCAGATGAGAGTTTATCAGACTGAGCAATAATTTGATCAATACGTTTGAGTGTTTCTTGCAACATGGTGTCCCTCGTTGGTTATGAAAGTTGTTCCATCACTTCATCCGGAATCTCTGCATTAGTATAGACATTTTGCACATCATCCAGATCTTCCATCATATCAATTAATTTCAACACTTTTTCTGCTGTCTCTACATTCAGAACAGCTTGAGTGGATGCTACCATGGTAACTTCAGCATTGGCATGCCTCAAGCCCGCTTGCTCTAAATGTTGGCAAACATCACTAAAAACATCCACCCTGGTCATTACATCGACAGAACCATCATCATTGGTGAGGACATCATCAGCAGCGGATTCTAACGCCGCTTCCATCAATGCATCTTCATCAACACCTGGTGCAAAGCTAATTACCCCTCGTTTTTCAAACAAATAAGCGACCGAGCCATCCGTACCTAAATTACCACCGGTTTTAGTAAACACATGGCGTACCTCTGAGACGGTGCGATTACGATTATCGCTCATGCAATCAACCATGACAGCAACACCGCCAGGTCCGTAACCTTCATAGCGTACTTCTTCTAAGTTAGCGCCATCCTCACCACCAGCACCACGTTTAATCGCCCGCTCAACGGTATCTTTTGGCATGTTGGCTGACAATGCCGCTTGTACTGCCGCACGCAATCGCGGGTTAGAATCCTGATCACCACCTCCAAGGCGTGCCGCCACGGTAATCTCACGAATCAAACGCGTGAAGACCTTACCGCGCTTTTTATCTTGTGCTGCTTTGCGATGTTTAATGTTAGCCCATTTACTGTGACCAGCCATACTTTGCTCCTTAGACCATCACGGTATCGCTCAGTTTAAAACTTTGTGCTGCTTGCTCAACTGCCAGGCTCGGCTCAAGTGCCTCATAAACATGTGCCACGCCAGGTGGAATCGACACATGCATACCTGGTATGAGCACGAATTTCTCACCTACCTGTGGCTGCTCAGGTAGCCAAAAACATGCCGCTAATTTACCCGTAATCACGGTCAACTGCTCATAACGCTCACGGTGATAATGATTACCGCGTGGCTTGTCGGGAAGAAACTCGATCACTGCAGTAAAACCCATTGGCTCACCATGGTTCAGTTGCATAGTATAACCATTGGCACCACGATACCAACCATAGGGATAATCGCTCTTAATATCCGGATTGAGTGTGCTCAGATCAGTGATGTTAACCAAAGGCTTACTTGTCACGCGCGTTCACCTTGATACCCACTTCCACTAATTGTTCCACAGAAACTTCTGAAGGCGCTTGCGTCAGCAAACAACTGGCCGTTTGTGTTTTAGGAAAGGCAATCACATCACGAATATTATCAGTACCCGTCAGCAGCATCATGATACGATCCAAACCAAAGGCCATACCACCATGCGGTGGTACACCATAGGTGAGTGCTTCCAATAAGAAACCAAATTTCTCCTGGGCCTGCTCATGGTCAATACCAAGTTTCTCAAACACAGCCGCTTGTAGTTTGGTATCGTGAATACGGATCGAGCCACCGCCAATTTCATAACCATTGAGCACCATATCGTAAGCGCGAGAGAGCAACTCATCTTCATTTGCCCGGTTGAAAGCATCAACACTCTGTACGGCCGGGGCGGTAAATGGGTGATGTAATGGCTGCCAGCGTCCTTCATGATATTCAAACATAGGAAAGT
>JANQIS010000169.1 GCA_028282045.1 Gammaproteobacteria bacterium | reverse complement strand
GCTTGCACTGCCACTGATGCCAGTGATTTTCATATACATATTTGCCATAACTTATATCTCTTAATTAAATCACTACTGATAATATAAACATCTATTATGAGTGTAAAGTATAATATTATGATGCTGGCCGATTAGTGGTCAGAACAACTCTCACTATAGTACACCTATAAGCAACCCCTGTAATCACGTAGTGTTTTGCCAGCAATTCAGTTAAACTCGAGGGCTTTCAATAGGACGACTCAGCACACTTATGTTGATGAAGCGTATTGCCGCATCTGTTTTTGTTGCCACCATGGCCGGTGCCACACTTCCTGCCAGCGCTTTTACCATTAAAGCTATTCGCTTTGTGGGATTAAGTAATGTGCCGGAAAAATCTGTTTTACATGCATTGCCTATTAGTGTTGGTGATGATATGAATGCTGCGCTCAGTAACCGAGTGCTCAATGCTCTGTTTCAGACCGGTTTTTTTAACAGCGCTAATTTATATCAGTCTGGTAATACCTTAATTATTCAAGTGCAACAGCGCCCAACGATTGCCAAAGTCAGTTTCTCTGGTAATGAACTGATCAAAAAAGACGATATGCAGGAGGTGTTAAACAAGATTGGTTTGACAGTGGGTAGTATGTTTAATGAGACTACCCTCAATCAATTAAAGCAATCTTTAGAGCAGGAATACATCGCCTTAGGTAAATATGCCGTACGCATCAAAGCTGACGTGACTCAATTGCCGCGCAATCGGGTTGGCATCAAAATTAAGATTTCTGAGGGCTTAAGTGCTAAAATCTTACGTATCAACATTGTGGGTAATACAGTGTTTGATACCGATAGCTTGGAAGATCAGCTCGCCTTTAATACGCCACATTGGTTCTCATTTCTCACCGGATCGGACAAGTATACCAAGCAAAAGCTTAATCAATCACTTGAAGCGTTGAATAAATTTTATATGGACCGTGGTTATATCCATTTTCATACTACCTCATCTGAAGCTTCGGTTGACCCAACCCGTCGCCATGTTTATATCACTATTAGTGTGCACGAAGGGCACAAGTATACTTTCTCTGGCTATCAACTGGCCGGATATTTAATTTTACCTGAGTCAGAAATACGCCAGTTGATTACGGTACAAAAGGGCGATGTTTTTTCCCGTCAGCAGGTGATGGATTCAGCTAAGGCGATTCAAAACAAACTTAAAGATATGGGCTATGCCTTTGCCAATGTGAATACTATCCCGAAAATTGATGAAAAGAATAAGACCGTTGCGGTGCAGTTTGTTGTTTCTGCAGGCCACAAAGTCACGATTAACCATGTCAGCTTTAGTGGTAATACGGTAACGCGGGATCGTACATTGCGTGAACGTATTAAGTATGTGGAAGGCAGTGTGTATTCCGGTGAGGGTATGGATAATTCTAAAATTGCCTTAGAGCGCTTACCCTATCTTAAAAGGGTTGCGGTGCAAACGAGTCCAGTTGTGGGCAAACCGGACCAACTGAATGTTAACTACGATGTAACAGAACAAAGTGCCAACAGTGTATCAGCCAATGTCAGTTACTCAGAGCTGAACAAAGTGATCCTAGGCGGCAGCCTGCAGATGCCTAATGTGTTTGGTACCGGAAATATTTTTAATATTAATACGTCGGTAAGCCGACCATATCAATCGTTGAGTGTGGGCTTTACTCAGCCATATTTCACTATTAACGGCGTGTCACAATCTTTTAGCCTGTATGCTACTCGTGTGGATAATGCTGAACGTGACTTAACTAACTACTCCACTAATTCATTTGGTGGTACGTTGAGTTATGCTATTCCGATCAGCACCTGGAATTTCTTTAATGCTGGTGTGGGTTATGACCACACTAAATTGTTGCAACCACAAAACGACACCTCGGCAACAGTCGCTCAGTTCACTCAAGAACACGGTACCGTGTTTAATACCTTTACCGTGAACTTTGGTTGGTCACACGATACGACCAACAGTGCGTACTTCCCAACACGCGGCTTACGCGCCAATATTGGTAGTGTAATTGCTACGCCCATTAGTAAAATGAAGTGGTATAAAGTCACCGGTTCAGCGGCCTGGTATCATCCAATTATTGCCAAAGGCTTTACCTTGGGCGTTGATGCCGGTGCAGGTTATGCTAATGGTTATGGTAGTGATGCACATGTGCCGTTTTATAACAATTTCTACGGCGGTGGCTGGGGTAGCGGCAATGGCTTTGGTCGTTTGCGTGGGTTTGCCGCCGGTTCATTGGGC
Organism: Gammaproteobacteria bacterium; assembly: GCA_028282045.1. Classification (GTDB taxonomy): domain Bacteria; phylum Pseudomonadota; class Gammaproteobacteria; order Francisellales; family CACEW01; genus JANQIS01. The sequence goes on along the minus strand of JANQIS010000169.1, from coordinate 1,897 downwards.
CCGGATGATAAGTTGTGTAATAACGGTACCGGTACCTGTTCTGATGCCGATTCTTCTGCTGGTAACTCCATTGGTGGTAACTTAGTGATTGATGCCAGCATGAATTTGTATTTCCCAGTGCCTTTTGCCCATGATCAAAGCAATTTTAGAATGGGGTGGTTTGTTGATGTTGGCAATGTATATTTGACTTACAAAGCGAATACCGTCTATACCCAAGATCGAAATTATCCACGCTCTCCCTCTTTAAGCAATTTGCGTTATAGTACAGGTATATCGTTTGAGTGGAAGTCGCCATTTGGCCCGTTGGCATTTAGTTTGGCACAGCCACTCAACAAAAAATCAGGAGATAACACTGAATTATTCCAGTTCTCACTGGGACAGACTTTTTAACATTAACCAAAAAGGAGACAATACATGAAACGTATTATCACAATGGCTTGTGCAGCAGTGACTGTTGCCTCTTTCACATTACCGGCTATGGCTACCACTAAAATTGGTGTAGTCAACTTTCAAAAAGTCTTTCAAAACGTACCGCAAGGCCAGGCAACGGTTGAGAAAATGCGTGATTCGCTTAAGCCTAAAGTGGAGCAAGTAAAAAAGACGCAACAGCAACTGGAGAAACAAATCAAAGATTTCGAGCGCAATGCACCGACTATGGGTAAGTCGCAACGCACAGAAGAACAGAAGAAATTGCAGGAAAAACAAGGTGCTTTCCAAAAACAAGTGACCACTATTCATGATGACCAATTGAAGAAAGAACAAGCCGCCGCAGTAACCTTCCAAAATGATTTGAAAAAGGCCATTAATCAAGTGGCTAAAGATGGCCATTATAACCTGATTTTCAACTCACAAGCTGCGCCATATTCCGATAGCGATTATGACGTCACGAAGCAAGTGATTGCGGATATGAAAAAATAATATCCCAATAATCTAACTGATAGAGGCAGTGAAAGCTGCCTTTATTGCGTTTTCCGCGGGAGGGAAATATATGCCAGGCGTTGATCTAACCACGATTGCTGAGCATATCGGTGCGCAGTTGCAGCATAAGCCAGAGGGTGAGGTTTTGCCTGTGGAAGGGATTAACACATTGGGCCTGGCGGACAAAACGCAGATTAGCTTCTTATCCAACCCCAAATACGTCGATGAGTTAACACAAACTCAAGCACAAGCGGTGATTGTTGCACCGGATATGGTAGCACAATGCCCTTGTCATGCTTTGGTGATGGAAAATCCTTATCTGGGTTTTGCTAAAGCTGCCCAACTTTTTGACGACACACCACAACTTGAACGGAGGGTTCATAGTAGTGTGGTGGTTGATGAGACGGCACAGGTTGCCGGAGATGTTGCTATTGGTGCTAACGTTGTCATCGGGCGAGGTGTGGTAATTGAGGCTGGTGTGGTGATCCATCCCGGTTGCGTGATTAGCGATGATGTAACTATTGGTGCTGGAACAATCCTTAAGGCTAATGTGACGGTTTATCATAATGTGCGTATTGGTAAGCATTGTATTATCCATAGTGGCGCGGTGATTGGCAGTGACGGTTTTGGTTTAGCCAATGATCAAGGTAAATGGGTTAAGATTGCTCAACTTGGTGGTGTGACGCTAGGTGAACAGGTTGAAATTGGTGCCAATACAACTATCGATCGCGGTGCTTTGCAAGATACAATTATTGAGGATGGTGTCAAAATCGATAACCAAGTGCAAATTGCCCATAATGTAAAAATTGGCGCCCATTCAGCGCTGGCAGCACAAGTCGGCATTGCCGGCAGTGCAACACTGGGTCAATATTGTATTTTGGCTGGCAAAGTAGGTATTAGTGGCCATATTAATTTAACGCATCAGGTGACAGTTACCGCAATGTCGGGTATTTCCCATAATATTAAGATGCCAGGCGTT
>JANQIS010000162.1 GCA_028282045.1 Gammaproteobacteria bacterium | reverse complement strand
TGTGTTAGTTTACAATCATCGCATTATCATCAAATAAAACGTATGGATACCATCGACCCTGCTGATATCCCCCAGCAGATTAGAGAACAAATCGACATCCCTGACTATGTCTGCCTGCGCGGCCCGCACTATACAAAGTGTTTTGGCGCCAGAACCTTTGTCAGAAAACGCCAATTCGGCTCTCGTTCCTCAGCCAATGAAACCTGGCATGAAGTAAGCATATTCACCACCCATGATGCGCGTAAATATAGTGACGATGATGTTTACGTCATCTGCCCGAGAAAAGATTATCAGCAGCGCCGCCAACAAAAACAAGAGCTGGAACACTTCATGAAATACGCCATGTGCGCCACCAACCTTATTGCCGCTAACCCCACCCAGGGTCAGTCAGCGCTATTTGCATCCCCTCGTACAACCAAGAGCACAGAAAAGGTTAAGATCGTTGAGCTTATCTACGCCACGGCACAAAAGCGCTTTTATGCCCTCACTGAGCTTGAGTATATCCGGCTTTTAAACATGGAGGAGGCGGTCAATACCCCCAGGCAGAACTTGCATACCCTGTTAACGCAGTCTGCTTCAGATGTGCAATACCAAAAGGAGCTGATTGCCCAGCGACACAATTGTCTGACGATACTACAACACATCACCGATCAGCGTGCTGACCAATTTGCTGAAGTGGTGCACTTTGCTGATAAAAAGGTGTGGGGTTATGTCAACCAACACATACTCAACACCTTCCAATTACACATTGACTATAGTGAGGTTGAATCACAACTGGCTAAGCTGGCCCAGGTACTGAGGGCGAAGATTAAAGAAAAGGCTGCTGTCAGTGTTGATCTTAGACGGATTAATCACCGAGTGGAAGAGGCTTTGCGACAGTGGGTACGCGTTATCGGTGAGCGAGCGGATAAAACCTTCTTTAGCAGTCAACGTTTTGATGTGAGCTACCAGGCACAATTGATGCGTTATGCCTGTGGTGCTTCTATCAGTGGCAGCTATGCCCCGCTTGAGCATGGCTTTACCTATAAGGCGGATACTGACGATAAGATTAACTTAGCCAGTGGTAAGCTGACAACACGAGCCTATTATCCGACACCCACTCAGGGGTATGAGTTTGCTTTTACTGATGGTGAGGGTAATCGTTTGGATTTAGGATTGTTTCAGGCTGAGCTCAAAGCTGATCTCTCAGGTCTGGCCGGTGCCAGTGTACAACTCTCTGAGACCATGCACTTTACCCTCTTAGATGATAAAACCACGGTGCGGGGTAACAACACGGCCTCTGAGCAAGCCGGCTTTTTTGCTGGTGCACAGATAGGCTGTGATATAAGCGGCGCGCTCAAGTGGGCCAATCCTGAGTGTTTAGCGCCACCGACTGACCAGAGTAAACAACATGAGGATGTCCGGGCTAAAGGTGATCTTACTCAAGCGGACTTTGCCTTATTAGCGCAGCTTGGTGGTGGGGCCACGGTGGCTGTGGGTATTGGTGAGCAGGAGCAATTTAAAGTGACTTATTATGCCCCTACAGGTATGTTTTATATTATCGCCTCAGTTGAAACCGTGGAAGGCATTGGCTTTAGCGGTCGCTTCTGTGCCAAGGTGGAGGTTGAAACGATTGAACACTTTGTTGTCTTTCTCTACCACCAGATTAAAAACCATAACTACAACTACACCGGTTTGTTTACCGATTTGGCTTACCAAGCCTGGGTAGGCATTACCACTATTGCAGTGTGGGCAGGTAAAAGCATTGTTGAATATTGTCACAATGGGGTGAGTGATGCACAGCAATGGTTTGGTGAGTTTATGAGAAACGAGGCTCAACAAGCACGGCGCCAGGAAATACTTATTAAAAACCTACTTGCAAATGAAGATCAAGTAAAGTTCGCCCCACCGGAAACTAAAGGACGTTGGCTCTATCAGCTTTGCCAAACACCGCAATTGGCAACAAAGTATTGGGAATATGATATCTGGAACCGCCAACGGGCCATCCATTTAATATTAAAGTATATCCAAAGCCACAAAGAATACCTGACGACACTAAAAAATATGGTTGAAACCACTCAGCATCAAATTGGTAAGGCAACACCAACAATTACTGCTGAACAAGGCCAGTTTATGTTGTGGCAAGCTGAAAGCTCGGTGATGTATATTGGTGATAAGGTCCGAGATGAGGCTATTGCTGTTTTGAAGGAACGGGCCAAACAGATATATCAAACGATGCAATATCGTCCCAGTGCCTATCAATTCATGAAAGTAACGGCTTTAGAAGGAGCCTGGAGTGAATAAAAAATTAATCAATACGCTGGTATTCATTAGCGCTTCAACCGTACTACCTATTCAGACATGGGGCTATCCGGTTGAGACAGGTGAACAAACAACTTACATTCATCAAGCTCAGATCATCCATCAAATACTGGCTAACATGGTATTGATCAAAGGCGGCACCTATATGATGGGCACCAGCAATAAGAAGTATTTCGACATCACCGGTGATAATGCTCATCCTCATAAGGTAACATTATCGAGCTTTTACTTCCCCCGATACTTAGTTGATGGCACACAATATTTGAGTTACTTAAGAATTATTGGGCAATCTCAGCGTGCAAAAGCAGTTAATCTACAAAGGAGTGTATTTAATAAAAGACCGGCACAGGATAACTGGAAGTATGCAAGTGGCTTTTGTGAATGGCTGGGCAAACAAACCGGCCTGCCATTTAGCCTTCCTACCGAGGCACAATGGGAATATGTGGCACGAGATGGCGG
>JANQIS010000145.1 GCA_028282045.1 Gammaproteobacteria bacterium | reverse complement strand
TAGTGTTGTCTTGTGTAAAAGTAGAGTTTACTGTGTTGAAGAGTATCGCCATGATCACTTGCTTTTGAGAGTTTTGATGATGAAAAAATCTCATCGTGATGATGCTTTTATGCAAAATCTCCATAAAAGTTTATTGAGTACTGTTAGCCCATTTTTTCCTGTTTCTTGCGCATGGTCTGTTTTATTGGACTTCTCTAGCCAATATTATACTGTTGGGGAAAATTAATTTGATATAGCAATATATCATTACCGCAGGTCAATAGGGAAAAGAGCACAGGATAAAAATGCCACTTTATAATCACCTCCATCTGGTTCATTGAGGTGATCAATTTTAGTTCGAACAACACTTTTGCAACACGACCAAATAAGTTACTATGCACGTTACCATGTGCTAATTTACATTACTTTGTGTCTGACAAGCCGCTGATCAAACTGCACAATATTAAAAAGTCCTATCAGATTGGGGGTAATCATCAACAGGTCCTTAATGGTGTTGCGCTAGATATTTATAAGGGTGAGTTAATGTCGATTATGGGCCAATCCGGCTCAGGCAAATCAACATTGATGAATATTATGGGTTTGTTGGATCGCGCTGATGAAGGTGAATATTACTTTGAAGGCGGTGATGTCAGTCGTATTGATGATGACGGCTTAGCCAGTATTCGTAATCGGGAAATCGGTTTTGTTTTTCAAGCGTTTTTCTTGCTGCCGCGCTTGACTGCACTGGAGAATATTTGCTTGCCGTTGGTTTACCGCGACACTGATAAACAGCAAATGCATGAGCGTGCTATGGCGATGTTAGAGAAAGTGTCCATGGCTGATTGGGCGCAACATAAACCCACTGAGCTTTCCGGTGGGCAACAGCAGCGTGTCGCGATTGCCAGAGCTTTGATTGGCCAGCCTGCTCTGGTGCTGGCCGATGAACCAACCGGCGCATTAGATCCGCGCATCGGCCAGGAAGTATTAGATTTGTTTATTCATTTGAATGAACAAGAACACACTACCTTGGTGATCATTACCCATGATCCTGAAGTGGCCAAACGTTGCAGACATCAGGTGATGATGCAAAATGGTTTGATCGTTGAAACTAAAAAGGCTTAGCGACATGCTGGTATTGTACGGATTGATCTTTGCCATCGCTGTGGCATTGTTGGGGCTGTTTAGTGCTACACCGTTACAGGCTATGTCAGTAGCGCTGATTTTAGTCATCCTCGAAGTTACGCTGAGTTTTGATAATGCAGTGATCAATGCTCGTGTGCTCAGGAAAATGTCATTGAAGTGGCAACGGCGTTTTTTGACTTGGGGCATTTTCTCAGCGGTATTTTTAGTGCGTTTGGTATTGCCGTTTTTGTTGGTATATTGGTGTACGCCGCTTAGCATGGCTCAAGTATGGCGCTATGCACTCTACCAACCTGAACTTTATCGTGCTGCGCTGGAGCAGGCATTTCCTTATATTGCGGCCTTTGGCAGCGGTTTCTTGCTGATGGTTTGGTTAGCATTTATGTATGAAGCTAAGTTGCATTTATGGTGCAAGTGGATCGAAGCTTTTGCGCTATGGCGTTATAAAATGACAGGCGTTGTGATAGTAGTTGTGGCCTCTATTGCGGTAGCTGTGCTTTGTGGTGCCTGGCAGTTTAGTGTGGTTTTTATTGCTGCAGCCTTATTGCAACTGGGGTTACATAGCCTGAGCCATTATTTAAGCCGCTCGCTGGCGCGCGTAGGGCAGCTTGGTTTGGCTGGCTTTATGTATTTAGAATGTCTGGATGCATCGTTTAGTCTGGATGGTGTGATAGGGGCTTTTGCCATCACCAGTGATATCGCTACTATTATGGTAGGCTTAGGTTGTGGTGCATTGGTGATGCGCAGCTTTACTATATACTGCGTTAAGCACGAAGTGATCAGCCGTTGGCGCTACTTAGAGCACGGTGCGCATTATGGTGTATTGTGGTTGGCCTTAATATTGCCGGTTAAAGTATTGGTGCCTATCCCTGAGTGGTTGACCGGCTTGGGCGCTTTATTCATTATCGCGCTGAGTATATTAACATCATTGCGTGGTCAAACCCACAAGGAGTGAGCATCGGTGCAGTTACCAGATTACACCAAAATTTTCCTTGAATATTACGAGCAGCAATTCTGGAGTAATCGCTCCGGTAGCTCTGGTCCCAATAGTGACTTGGTACGCACTATCGGCTTGCAGCAGGCCCTCAATAGACTAATGGATCAATATGAGATCACCTCAATTGTGGATGCCGGTTGTGGTGACGCTAATTTGGTGCGTGGCCTGACATTGGCGCGGCGTGTTTATCTGGGGTTGGATTGTGTGCCGGCGATGATTCAGCTAAATCAGCAAGTCTTTAGCGCTTATGATAACCTGTTTTTTGCAGTGGCTGATGTGGTGGCAGAGCCATTGCCACAGGCTGATCTGGTGATCTCACGAGATGTGCTGCACTATCTGCCAAATGAATTGGTTCAGACATTTTTAAATAATGTTAAGCATAGTGGCTCACGTTATTTATTGGCGACACACAATACCATGGCACCACACAGTGCCAATGTGCAGACAGATGTTGGTATCTTTCGTCCGATCAACTTAACCCAGACACCGTTTAACTGGCCTGAACCGATTGAGGTGATTGAGGATACTGATCAAGGTAAGGCTATGGCGCTGTATGATTTGAGTTGTTCGGCGGTAACGGATTAATATTACCTCGGTTTAGATGCTATATAGCAAGGCTCATATTCCCACTGGAGACGAGCTTAAGCTCACTATTCATTATACGCGTAATATTTTGTACAAACTCCTCTCCTTTAGAGGTTGTTAATTTTAATAAAATAAAGGCATTCCTATGGGTAATTAATGTCTTTTTACTTTGCTCTAGAAGATCAAAAAAAGGCACCAATGTACCAGTCTCTGCTGATGACAAAGCTGGGCTGGACAGTAATTGTGCTAGCTTATCTACTATACGGTATTTGGTTAACGCAATCTTAAGATCAGGTTTTTTCTTCACAATGTCTAACCACGTACGGGTGTCGTAGCCTTGAGATGAATATTGATCATCAGGGTTTAAGAGATCAAGATCCATGAGATACGGCCAACCAGGGATTATTTGTCTGCGCTCACGGGTAAAACCATCTGTAGCTTTAACTAGAACATTTTCCTCTTTAGGCTCGAAAATTTGCCCAAAAAATAGGGTTCTTTATCTTTAAGATATGATGTCAACTCTGTTTCTAAATGCTCTTTATATGCCTTACAATATTGGCGTAACTGATTTATAAGGGCGTCTTCTCTTTGTGTAATAAATGATTTGTGTTTTTTTGCGCAGAGTAATCGTGAAAACTTATCATATCCGGATCCATCTTCCACCCATTTGAGTAGTATTGGGCTTAAAGAGGTTTCTGGTGCTTCACGGCTATTTTCAAATAACCGTTTTGCTATTGCTACGATGCTTGATGTATCCTCAGCAAAAGGCCGAGCATCATCTGCGTTTTTTGATCGACTATAGTCTGCTAGAGTAGCTAACGCACTTTGTAGTTCACGATTTTGTTTTAGTGTTTTTAGATCTTCCGCAGGAAAAAAAGTCGCATTTTCGCCGAAAAATTCCAAAGCACTCATCATAGTATAATCAAGTATAGTATTTAAGATAATACTCTGTACTACCCCTATGTGATTTTTTTGCTCACAAGTGATCCCGCCCGGATCCCAGCGTTCTATAGCTTCTTGTACTTGTTGCATTGTTGGTTGAGGTTGCTTTAGAGATAGCTGAGACCACTGTTCATCGATTAAACGTACCAATTCGTTATATAAGTTTTGCATTGTTGATGATGGATCATTGCTTTTTGCAGCATCATAGATCGAAAGA
>JANQIS010000129.1 GCA_028282045.1 Gammaproteobacteria bacterium | reverse complement strand
ATGTCCCGGCGCCCATAGCTCAACCGGATAGAGCAACGGCCTTCTAAGCCGTAGGTTGGGGGTTCGAATCCTCCTGGGCGCGCCACTTTTTTCGTCCTTACTCGATCTTTATTCGCCTGACTTCGTCACGCTCATTACAGATCGTATCAATAGCCTCGAAAGTATTCGAAAAAAACACCGGTTAAGCGGCTGTTCTTACGAGAGTTTGAAGGCACATTGGTAAATTTCAAACTACGATTTTTAAATTAACCTTGTTAAAATTCAAGGTTTAAAGATGCTTTTTATCGTTGACTAACTGGCCGATTGCTCAACCGGCAACAACCGCTCTCATGGCATGATATTTAAGCTTTTTTACCCATTACAAAGAATGTCTGCATCTCTCCCCTGCCAAACACCTCACACTGCATCAACCAGCTACACAACCAAACATCTAAAGTCTTTTTACCAAAGCGTTGTTTAAATTGTTGTGCCACTCCAGGGTCGCAAAGTTGTTCTACATCTTTGCGGGAATACTCTAAAGCAAAATGGCTGTTTTCTTCATGCGTGACATCGATAAAACCTGCGTTATAAATATATTGCAAATACGCTTTGATAGTGCATAAGTTGAAGGTTAAACCATCCATAAATACAAATTGTTTCATCAAATTTGAATAGCTGGCATTTCTGTGCATCCAGTCAACACAGACAAAAATACCGCCAGGCTTTAGTGCGCGATAAATCTCTTTAAAGAAAAAAGCTTTATTTTTGATATGTAGCCAGCTTTCTTTGCCCACAATGACATCAACACTTTCAGTTTCCAATGGTAAAGTTTGTTCCGGTTGTGACTGTATCCATTTAATGTTAGTAACACCTGTGACGTTGGCATGATGCTCAGCTCGTTGAAGTAAGTCAGCATCAACGTCAATACCAATAGCGCTGCTAATCGGATAATATGCTGCAATGTGGGTTAATGGCCCACCAGTGCCACAGCCAATATCAGCGACGATTTTGTTTTGTAGATCAATGCCTTCTAGCATCCTTTCAACAGAAGCTAAACCTCCTTGTGATAAATAATCTTTACCATAAATAAATTCAATAATATCAACGAGCTCGTCAGTGTATTCTTTCTGAAATGACTGTGTCATGAGCGCTGCTTTGTTTAAATAGGAGGCTAACTATAAATACTTTTGATTAATGTTTCAACTTGTCCGCTTCGCAAACATAAATTGCAGCGTGTATCTAAAATATGAGTAGAATTTACAAAGTTTTATATTCAATAACATTTTGTAAATGCCAATAGGCTAAGATGGAATTTGCTTTGAAGAGTGTGAGGGGCATAAGCTTTTTAGGGTAAGGCTTTGCAGTTTGACGTTTGAGCTATATTGGCATCCATGATCTGAGTGTTCGTATGAATGTAAAATTGCTGTGTACATATCAATTTTGGGATGGCTATATTTTGCCAAACCTTTGAAGTTGGATAGGACAGGTTTTGTAAGCTAAGATGAAAAGTGCAGTTTTACCGATGACTCAATGAATTTTTATTGCCATAAACTGCGAAATACTGTTAGTTTATAGATGAGTATATTTGGTTTTATGACACAATAAATTGTAACAAAGATTGCATTTTATTCAAAGTTGTTTTAACTTGCTTTTTTATGCGTAAAAAGCAATCTTAAGTGTCAGTTTTTGAGAGGTTCTTATGAAAAATAAAGTCGGCTTATTTCATTTAGTATGTATTGGGCTTGCCGGAATTATTGGTTCCGGTTGGCTATTTGCGAGTATGTATGCAGCGCAAACGGCTGGGACGGGTGCGTTCTTGGCTTGGATTATTGGTGCATTGTTGATGTTGGCCGTTGCCTCTTGTCTGAGTGAACTTGCCAGCCTGTACCCTAGAAGGGGGTTGTTGGCATCTATTTGTTCCTATAGCCATAATAAAGATTTTGCTTTTATCATCGCTATTGCCAATTGGTTTGGTACTTTGTGTGTTATTCCGAGTGAAGCAGTTGCTACGGTACGTTATCTTAATTGGGATACCTGGGCGGTAATACCGTTAATTTTAGTTTATGCAATATTAAATAGCTGGGGCGTGAAGTTATTCACCAAATTTAATACTTGGATTACGATTTTTAAGTTTATTGTACCAACCTTAACGGTGATTGCGTTGTTGTGGCATGGTGTCAAGATGAGCCACTTCCATGGCGCAGAATTACTTAATATTCATCATGTTATGATGGCGGTTATCGCCGGTGGTGTTATTTACGGCTTTAATGGTTGTCAGATGATTGTGAACTTTACCTCCGAAGCCAAAAACCCCCAGCGTAATATTCCTGCAGCGTTGTTTACTTCGTTAGGTATTAGTGTGCTGCTCTATCTTTTGCTGCAATTTGCATATATTGGCACAGCAAATATTGCCATCAATTATCGTGATCCATTTATTCAACTGGCATTGACTTTAGGGCTTGGTTGGCTGGTGCTCTTCTTGCAGGTTGATGCTGCTGTATCACCTTCAGGTACGGGTTTTATGTATATGAGTAGTTGTACACGTATGCTCACAGCGATGTCACGCGAGGGACAAATGCCTCAAGAATTGGGCGTTAAAAGTGAGCGCTATAACATGAGCCATCGCTCATTAATTGTTAATTTCATCATTTCAGTCGGGTTGTTCCTGGTATTTAAGACTTGGAAAAACTTAGTCATTGTCGTGAGCTCCTTCCACATTATTAGTTATTTGGCAGCACCGTTAGCGTTGGGCCGTTTGCGATTGACCATGCCAAAAACAGAACGTGCCTTCAGATTGCCGCTACAGTGGGTAATCTGCCCATTCTTATTTTTTGTATTAAGCTATTTATTTACCACAGCGTCATTCCACACGGATATTTACGTGGCGATCATCTGTGTTTTCTTTTTAGCGGTTTATATAGTGCTTAACTATCGTAAGCCACAGGAAATTATTCATGCTATTTCAAGGGCTTCGTTTTTGCCAATATGGCTAGTGCTCTTTGCCTTGTGTGCCAAGTTGCACTTGAATGCGTGGTATATTCTGGCCTTTAGTCTGGTGATGTATTTTATCGGTGTGGGTTCTGAGACAACGTTAACCTCTTTAGACAAACCTTCTGGTGATACATTTAATATCGAAGATTAGAAAGACAAAGACTGCTGGGTAACCGCCATTAACGAGAAAAATCCTGATCTGGAAAATGGCCTTGCAATACTCATACATCGCGTTTGTGTGAATACTTTTGCCTTGAACGCTATCGATTATTGTAATTATTGCAGCAGTCTTTTAGGTTAAGTATTTTTCTGCATCCAAAGCAGCCATACAGCCGGTGCCTGCTGAGGTTACTGCCTGGCGGTAAATATGGTCCATCACATCTCCGGCAGCAAACACACCTTCAATGCTGGTCTGTGTGGCATTGCCTTCAAGCCCGCTTTGCACCTTAATGTAGCCGTTATGCATCTCTAACTGGTCCTTGAAAATCCCGGTATTGGGCGTATGACCAATGGCGATAAACACGCCTTTTACGTCCAGCTCTTTAGTCTCACCGGTTTGGGCATGTTTGATACGAATACCCGTCACCCCGCTAGCATCACCCAATACTTCATCTAACACGTGATGCCATTCAATGGAGACATTACCATTTTGCACACGCTCCAGCAGTGCATCGGCAAGGATTCTCTCAGAACGAAATTGGCCACGTCGATGGACTACCGTGACATGTTCAGCGATATTGGATAGATACAACGCTTCTTCTACGGCTGTGTTGCCTCCACCGATAACGGCTACTTTGGCGCCACGATAGAAAAAACCATCACAAGTTGCACAGGCTGAAACCCCTTTGCCCATAAAGGCCTCTTCTGACGGCAGACCAAGATACTTTGCCGATGCTCCAGTAGCGATGATCAACGCATCACAGGTATAAGCTTGCGAATCACCAGTCAACTTAAAAGGGCGGTTGTTAAGGTCAACACTTTGAATATGGTCATAAATGATTTCAGTATTAAAGCATTCAGCGTGCCTTTGCATGCGTTGCATTAACTCTGGGCCTTGTACACCTGCATCATCCCCGGGCCAATTATCAACATCGGTGGTAGTGGTGAGTTGTCCACCAGGCTGTATGCCAGTGATAATTACCGGGTTTAAGTTAGCGCGTGCGGCATAAACCGCTGCAGTGTAACCAGCTGGACCAGAACCTAAAATAATTAAACGATGGTGTTGTGACGATGACATAAGTAACAATATTGGCTGGTTTGTGTTGGCACATCATAGAAAATCACTGTGGTTTTGACAACTGCGCCTGTATCTCGGATAATGTCGCTAATTCAAGGTAAATTTGATGGCAACTTGGCGAGTTTTTTGCTCGTGACTTACTGACTGCTTACCTCGCAATATGCATGATATTACGCGGTTTGCAATGTAAATTGAAGCAAAAATCGAGTGCTAAGGCATATCAATTACTGTGGGATTAGTTATAATTTTAACTGCGCTGCAAACAGCGTACTCTCAAGCAACTTTAATCATTAAGATTTTCAAATAGGAGTTTTTAGCTCATGGCCCGCCCAGGCATCCTGTACGAAGAAGTCGAAAAAGCAATTAATGAACTACAAGCAAATGGGGAGCGCATTACCATCAGCCGTGTGCGTGAAACATTAGGCAACCGTGGCAGTACTACGACAATTAGTCGTTATTTAAAACAGTGGAAAACTTTTCAAGCAGCCGTGACTGCTGGTGCGCCTGCATCAACGCCACCCAGCGCCCCACAACGAACTGCCTCACAGACTGAACCCCAGGCAGTAGCGCCAGTTGCACCTGAAAGCTCGGTGCCAGCGCAGCCAGCAACCCCATCGTCAAACTATAGTGAAACGCCAGTCCAGGAAAATGTCCGTAACCAGGGTGCTCAACAAGGTAGATCAAAGAAGTTTAAAGCACAAGAGCCACGAGCACATTATAATGACAAAAACCAGCGCAATAATCAGCGCTATCAAAATCGCAATGGTGGTAAAAATAACCGTCGCCACTTCCAGGATTATTCTGCCGATGAATCTGTTGTTATTGAAGCTTCTAAGCCAGTTGATCTGGAAACGCTCTCTAAAGACGAGTTAATCATAAAGATCCGTCAACTGGAGTCTGAGCTTATCAAAGAAGCAGCGCGTCGTGAGGCAGCCGATAAACTTGCTGATGATGCCAAAGATTATGCTGACATCATTAAACGCGAGGTAAGTGAGCGGGTTAACGATAATGCTGCTGTATTTGAAGAAATGCTTGCCCAGCTTAAAAGTGAGGCGCTTATCATTCAAAAACGTGCTGAAACTGATTTGATTTATTACCGCGAACAGCTTGATCGAGCCAATCAGCAAATCATGTTGTTGATGGCAAAACACAGTGATACGTAATAGCCCTAAAACCAGCTCCAAAATGATGGGGTGGGGATGTCATGTTTGCATTTATGGATTTGCCGGCGATAGATCAATGCCTGGCGTTCAACCTTTTTTGCCACATTAATAAGCCACCTTTTCTGTCGGTATGTGCCTTTTTGATAATTGCCGATACCTTCATGATAAGCCAGGTAAAGGGTATAGGGATTGCGTTTGGAAACGGAGGCGATACGGTTGGCCATGTTGGCATACCAGCCGATGAAATCTGTTGCATCTGCAAAGTTGGTACGGCTTGCACCTCTGTTGCCGGTATCAACAATATAGTGGCGCCAGGTACCGTCAAGTGCTTGTGAATAACCATAAGCCGTTGATGGGCGTGGGCCAGGAATAATCCAGAAAAATGTCTTGCGTGGCGGGCGTGCATCGGCAACGAAATGCGACTCTTGTTTAATGATCGCCATTTGTACGCTCACTGGCACACCCCAGCGACGATAAGATGCTAAAGCATCCCAATACCATTGCGGGTATTGAGCAAAAATATCACAAGCATTGTTCAAGTTATTCGGTACAGAAGGCATACAACCGCTAAGTAAAAGCAGGTTGATGCTGAAAATCAGGCTAATGGCAAGTCTGGGGAGGGTGATGAATCGTGTAACGTGCTGCATTGAGTTTGAGTTGATTGATCTGGGTCATCAGTTTAGGCGTTCGTTGCAGTGTAACAGCAAAATCTGTACCCGTCATGGCGTTTTCCCAGTGCATGTGAAATATTAGTTTGTTAACCGATGAGAGTACGGCAGGCGTTGGCGTGGCATTGCCACAGTGATAGGGTTGGATAACGGTTATCTGGCTCAGAGTATTATTCTGGCAGACAGCGGTAAAAATGTGCGATGTACTGCCATAACGCTCACCCAGTCGATCATCGCTCGGTAGTGTATAGCCAATTACGTGGCCATGTTCATACACCAGAAGTAAACGAATAGAAAAAGGTTGGTTTGGAAACAAACCTGTTGGATCAGTATAGTGTCCAGCCCAGATGCCTGTGAGCAAGGGGCAATATAACATTGCATTGGCAAATAAAGTTGCCGGATAGCTCAACAAACCTAATAGTAATATGTGGCACAAATATTTCATTAAATCGTTAGTAAATTACAATCGACTGCCCAACCTTTAGGATACTATTGCGCTTGAGGTGATTCCACTTGAGCAGTTGAGAAACCGTTACGCCAAAATCTCTGGCAATGTGCGATAGGGTGTCGCCTTTTTTCACATAATAGACTCGGTTACGGCCAGTGGCTGAGTTAATCGGTACAATTAAGACTTGTCCGCTACGAATAAGATTGCCGGATAACTCATTGAGTCGGCGAATGACTGCCACGCTGGTACCATGATAAAGTGCAATTTTATTCAGTGTGTCCCCCCGTTTGACAGTGTAATGGATAAAGCGTGTGTGCTCAGATTCTGGTGTAGCGGTCATGTGCATTTCAAAGCGCATCACCCGATCAATCGGTAGCACCAGATAATAAGTCCCGCTGGAACTGGGTGGAGTAGCTAATTGCGTATAGGCTGGATTGAGTGTTTGCAACTCATCTAGGCTGATACCGGCATAACGTGCGGCACGTTGTAAACTCACTTGTCTGGGCAGTAAAACAGTAGCGATTAGTGGCCGATTAGGCACCTGTGGCAGGGTAAA
This sequence comes from Gammaproteobacteria bacterium, assembly GCA_028282045.1. Lineage (GTDB taxonomy): Bacteria > Pseudomonadota > Gammaproteobacteria > Francisellales > CACEW01 > JANQIS01. The sequence goes on along the minus strand of JANQIS010000129.1, from coordinate 1,390 downwards.
GCCATAACGTTCTGGGTGTTCGACAATAATAGCTAAGGCCAGCAGTTTGGGGACATAATCCTGCGTTTCTTTAGGCAGCCTCAGTGACCAGAAGTCTGTTGATAACCCGCGGCTTAAATTCTGGCGGATGGCGCGTGAGACAGTACCTTCTCCGGAGTTATAAGCCGCAATGGCCAATAGCCAATTGCCATCAAAACGGTTTGCCAAGAAAGTGAGATAAGACAAAGCAGCATCGGTTGATTGTGCCAGGCTCTGTCGGCCTGAAAACCAGGTCTCATCATGTTGTACATTAAATCGTGCGGCTGTACCTGGCATCAATTGCCATAGTCCAACAGCGCCGGCAGGTGAACGTGCGGTCAGGTTAAACCCGCTTTCAATCATTGGCAGCAACGCGATTTCAGTGGGCAAATGTTGGTTGCGGATTTGCTGAACGACCAGATATAAGAAAGGCTTGGCACGGTTAAAAATAATATTAACGATATTCCTTCGTGATTGAAAATAACGGATATAGTATTGCACTTTAGGTTGGTGGATATGATGGTCCAGTTGGTAGCCATTGCCAATCACAGTCCACAGTGATGTGGCCGGTTGACTGTCACGAGTCTGGTAGTTTGGTGCATGAGCAATTGAGGTCATTTGTGCTGAGGTTTGCTGCGCTGGGGGCAGGACACTGCAACCGGTTAAGATACAGATGCTCAGGATACTTAGTGCTGCAATAAGTCGTTGAATTGACATTACTGGCACCACTGATCTTTATTATGGCGAATCAGCGTAAACGCATCCAAAGCATTTTCACGTGCTGCGGCAGGGAGATTAAACTGCTGACGATGCTGTGCATCAAGACAAGTAAAATAAGGATTAATTGCCCATTCTTGTTGTAAGGTTGAGGGCACTGTCGGTTGTTGTTGCTGCCGACGTGCTTGCATGGTTTGGTAAAACTGAGCTAACTGAGCATTATCAGGATCAATTTCTTGGGCAAAGCGTAGATTATCCAGTGTGTATTCATGGGCACAGAAAACTTGCAGTTTGCCTGGCAATTGTCTCAGACGCTCAAAGCTATTGAGCATCTGTGTCGGTGTGCCTTCAAATAAACGACCACACCCACCGACAAACAGTGTATCACCGCAAAACAACCACTGGTCATTGAAATAACACAGGTGGTTTAACGTGTGTCCTGGGGTGCTCAGTACAGTGAAAGTCAATCCCAATGGTTTCAATGTGATTTGGTCTTGGTCGGCTACGATTTGAGTGACAATATCGATATTGGCCGGGCCATAAACAGGCACTGAGTGCTGTTGGCAGAGTGCAGCAACGCCACCGATATGATCATGGTGATGATGGGTAATCAAGATGCCGGCAAGCTGTTGTTGCTCGTCATCAAGCCAGGCTT
>JANQIS010000125.1 GCA_028282045.1 Gammaproteobacteria bacterium | reverse complement strand
TGAGGTGAGAATGGGGTGCCCATCTGCTAAAGCTATATTTATATATTAAATTTCACCTGTGAAAATCGTTGGAGTTTTATTTGAAAAGTATTGTGTTTTTTATGCTATGATTAACTTGTGATAATATTAGAGGTAATAAAAATGAAAAATTTAGTTATTGCAGCCATTTTATCTTGTGTATCAATGGGAAGTTATGCTGCAGGTAATTTTTATGTCTGTGCTGCCTATAGTGCTAATGGTTTTCAGGCCGTTGTTCCTGCGCATTATACAGATCCTAATAAAGTGCAGTCGAAAGGTGATTTCTTTTACGTTGTACTTCCAAATGCTGTGACAAATGCTGGAGAAGCGCGACATGCATGTGTGCAGGCGATTAGCGAAATAAGTGGTGCTTATTGTAAGGAGCCTGGAAATAAACAATATCAATTGTCATTTGTGAAATATAAAGCACTATTAGGTGGTAACGCTGCGAATTGGGTAGAGTATGGTAGCTTTGCGGGTGATGATCCGTTTAACTGCTAGTGTATTCTCACGTTTATCTATAAGGCACCGATTTTCGGTGCTTTTTTGTCTGTCTTAATTGAGTAATTGTTGTTAGCGCGAAAGCTAAACCCAATCCAATTGGTTTTTGGTTAATTCATTTTGTTGATCACCAGTATTGAGCGTGCTTTTAGGTTCTATTAATAAGACATGAGCTTCTTTATGTGCAACGGGTTTGTGTTCTACACCTTTAGGGATAATGGTAAATTCGCCTGTAGTGAGATAAATGTTACGATCACGTAATTGAATGGTTAGTTCACCGTCAACCACTAGGAATAGCTCATCTTCCTGTTCATGTTTATGCCAGGTAAATTCTCCTTTAAATTTGGCCAGCTTAATATAGGCGTCATTGAGCTCTCCAGTAATTTTGGGAGACCAATACTCTGTTATCTTGGTAAGCTTATCTTTCAAATTAATGGTTTTCATAAAGTGCTTCTTTATTCGTCCAGGGTCTTAATAGGAATCACCCCACGCCATTGACGCATGCCTTGCTTGAAATAATTAATATCCGTGTGGTCGCCTGTTTGCTGGAGTTGCTCCGGTAACTGTGACCATGGCACATTAGGGTAATGGTGATGTACGCGATGCAAGTTAAAGTTGAGTATCAATTTCTGTAATAAGCCTGGCATAGAAAGGTTGTAAGCGTAGCGAGTGTCCTGTGTGCTCGTGCCGTAGTGAGGTAAGTTATCGGCAAAAGAAATTAGGAATCCGCGACATAGTGATGCCGCTAACAGTGCCCACCAATATTGGCCGTATAAGTAGAAACTCACAGTCCACAGTATTAACATGGCAATGGTGTTGACCCTCAGTTCTCTCAGCGTTTGTACTTTGAGTAGATTATTTTTTAACGCCTTAAAATGTGGAGATTGGGCGCCAAGCAAGCGTGCCGCCAAAGGTAAAAAGACTTTTTTGGGCAGCAAAAATAGGATAGGTACAAAAATCTCGCTGAGATACAGACCAATACAGATTTGTAAATAGTACAAAATATTCGCGCGCCACCGTGGTATTTTATCGGGGTCATAACCATCAGTAAGATCAAGGCCGCTACGATTGAAACGGTGGTGTAGCAGGTGTCCAAAGCGAACAATATGAAATTCCACTCCAAAACTGAGTCCCATCAGGCGACCAAACAAGAAGTTGATTCGCCTATTTGGATGAAAAATACAGTGAATGGTTTCATGAATGAACGCCCACAAGGTGTTAGTGGTAATTACGGCAATCAACAGTGTTAATAACCATACTGGGTTCTGTTGTGCCAGTAATGGTAGTCCTAAAAAGCAAAATAGGTTAAACACAGTAAAGCAACTGCCTACTACAACATTGGTTTTACTGGGTATCTTATTGCTTGCCATATAATTAAAGCTACCTTACAAAACGGCTAACAGTTTATCTGATATTTTCATCAGGTGAAGCATACTCACAGAATTCTACCAAATTACCTTCGGGGTCACGGATATAGATCGATTGCATTGGCCCACGGGCACCTGTTCGTGTTACTGGACCAAGCTCAATGGCAACTTGCTGTTGATTAAGTAATACTGTCATTTGTTTGAGTGAACTAACCTCGAAACAAAGATCGGCACTACCAGGTCCTGGTGGATTAGTAGCACGAGGCAAGATAACCTGATCCGCAAAGTGGATATTGATTTTTTGTTGGCCTAGTTTAATAGCGTAGCGATTTTGATTAAATTGTATAATGTTAAACCCCAGTTTGCGATAGAACCCTAGCGTGTTCACTTTTGCCAAAGTTATTACTAGGTGATCGAGTAGGTGATCGAGTTGCATAATGACCATAATAGTGATGTAAAGTTATCAGCATGTTCCCTTTATAACATAACACCACTAATCTGTGCCATTTGAGGTTGACGCCGCCATCGCATCTCGCATATAATCACGCGTCTATTTTTTTATTGGTTAAAAATGATTACGGGGTACTGAATGACAACGATTAACCAGCTGGTAAGAAAACCACGCAAAACCAAGCGTGCTAAAACCAATGTTCCGGCATTGGACGCTTGTCCACAACGTCGCGGTGTATGCACTCGCGTTTATACCACTACACCTAAAAAGCCAAACTCTGCGTTGCGTAAGGTTTGCCGTGTTCGGTTGACCAATGGTTATGAAGTTACCAGTTACATCGGTGGTGAAGGCCACAACTTGCAAGAGCACTCCGTGATTTTGATTCGCGGTGGTCGTGTTAAAGACTTACCTGGTGTGCGTTATCATACAGTGCGTGGTAGCTTGGACTGTGCCGGCGTTAACGATCGTAAACAAGGCCGTTCAAAATATGGCGCTAAGCGTCCTAAGTCATAAGGGTAAATAGCTATGTCAAGAAGAAATCGTGCTCCGAAAAGAAGTATTTTACCAGATCCGGTATTTGGCAGTCAGACCATTGCTAAATTTGTTAATATGATCATGCTCGATGGTAAAAAATCTATCGCTGAACGCATTGTTTACGGTGCACTTGAATCTTTAAAGCATCGTCATAATGGTGCTTCAGAAGTAGAGTTGCTTGAGCAAGCTCTGGATGCGGTTCGTCCCATTGTTGAGGTGAAATCTCGTCGTGTTGGTGGCGCAACCTATCAGGTGCCTATCGAGGTACGTGAAGAGCGTGGTGTTACATTGTCAATGCGCTGGGTGATTGATGCCGCACGTGCACGTGGTGACAAAACCATGGCAGACCGCCTTGCTAATGAATTGCATGATGCATTGGAAGGTCGTGGTGCTGCCATTAAGAAGCGTGAAGATACGCATCGTATGGCAGAGGCTAACAAAGCATTCTCACACTATCGCTGGTAAATATTAGGGGATTGAACGTGGCTCGTACACACTCATTAAATTTATATCGTAATTTTGGTATTTGTGCGCACGTTGATGCGGGCAAGACAACCACCACCGAGCGTATCTTGTTTTATACCGGCAACGTTCATAAAATTGGTGAAGTACATGATGGTGCCGCTACCATGGACTGGATGGAGCAAGAGCAAGAGCGTGGTATTACTATTACTTCTGCTGCCACCACTGTGCGCTGGAAAGGTATGAATCAGCAGTATCAAGAATACCGTTTTAACATCATTGACACCCCGGGTCACGTGGACTTTACCATCGAAGTAGAACGTTCACTGCGTGTGCTTGATGGTGCTGTTGTGGTGTTCTGTGCTACTTCTGGTGTAGAGCCTCAATCAGAAACCGTATGGCGTCAGGCTGATAAATATAATGTGCCACGCATCGTTTTTGTTAACAAAATGGATCGTGCTGGCGCTAACTTCCTGCGCGTGGTTGATCAAATCAAAGACCGCTTGGGCGCCAAGCCCGTTCCTGTGCAGTTGCCTATTGGCGCTGAAGATGATTTTGAAGGTGTTGTTGACCTGATTCGGATGAAAGCCATTTACTGGAATGAGGCAGATGCTGGTTTAAGCTTTGAATATAAGGATATTCCTGACAACCTTCAAGCGCAAGCGGTTGAGTACCGTGAGACTTTGTTGGAGAGTGCTGCCGAAGCCAATGAAGAATTGATGGAGAAGTATCTGGACGAAGGTGACTTGTCAGAAGAAGAGATTCGCAAAGGCTTGCGTCAGCAGGTATTGGCGAATGAGATTGTTGTAGCTTTCTGTGGTTCCGCCTTTAAAAATAAAGGTGTGCAAGCTGTGCTCGACGGTGTGGTTGAGTATTTGCCAGCACCTGATGAAGTCGCAGCAATTGAGGGTGTGCTTGATGATGGTGAAACCATTGAAAAACGCGAAGCTGACGATAAAGCGCCTTTCGCAAGCCTGGCCTTTAAAATTGCTACTGACCCGTTTGTGGGTAACTTGACCTATTTCCGTGTGTATTCGGGTGTGTTGAAATCAGGTGATGCTGTGTATAACCCTGTGAAGAGCAAAAAAGAGCGTATTGGCCGTATTGTGCAGATGCACTCTAACAAGCGTGAGGAAATTAAAGAAGTTTACGCTGGTGATATCGCTGCAGCAATTGGTCTGAAAGACGTTACCACGGGTGATACTTTATGCGACCCAGATCATCACATTACCTTGGAGCGCATGGAGTTCCCAGAACCAGTGATTTCTGTGGCGGTAGAGCCTAAGAGTAAACCTGATCAGGAAAAAATGGGTATTGCATTGGGTAAGCTGGCTGCGGAGGATCCTTCTTTTCGTGTCCATACTGATGAAGAATCCGGTCAGACGATTATTTCCGGTATGGGCGAGCTTCATCTCGACATTATTGTTGACCGCATGAAACGTGAATTTAAGGTGGAAGCTAATGTGGGTAACCCGCAAGTTGCCTATCGTGAGACAATCCGCAAGAAGATAGAGCACGAAGCAAAATTTGTGCGCCAAACCGGTGGTCGTGGTCAATATGGCCACGTTGTGATGCGTATTGAGCCAAGTGAGCCAGGTGCTGGCTATGAGTTCGTTAATGAAATTGTTGGTGGTGTGATTCCAAAAGAATATATCCCTGCGGTTGATAAAGGGGTTCAGGAGCAGATGGAAAACGGTGTGCTTGCTGGATATCCTGTCATTGATGCCAAGGTCACATTGTTTGATGGTTCTTTCCATGATGTTGACTCCAGTGAAATGGCTTTTAAGATTGCTGGTTCTATCTGTTTTAAAGAAGGTGCGCGTAAAGCTGATGCGGTGATTCTTGAACCCATTATGAAAGTCGAAGTCGTCACGCCAGAAGAGTATATGGGTGATGTTATTGGTGATTTGAACCGCCGTCGTGGCATTGTTGGTGGTATGGAAGATGGGCCTTCCGGTAAGGTTGTCACAGCAGAAGTACCATTGGCCGAGATGTTTGGTTATGCAACAGACGTGCGTTCAATGAGCCAAGGTCGTGCGAGTTACTCGATGGAGTTCTCAAAATATGCCGAAGTGCCAAACAATATCGCTAATGAAATTATTGAGAAACGTAACAGTTAATTAAGGGGCAACACAATGTCAAAAGAAAAATTTGAGCGGAGTAAACCGCACGTAAACGTAGGAACAATTGGCCACGTAGACCATGGTAAGACGACGCTAGCGGCGGCGATATGTACGTATTCGGCTAAGAGTGGTCATGGTGAAGCCAGAGC
>JANQIS010000083.1 GCA_028282045.1 Gammaproteobacteria bacterium | reverse complement strand
CGGGACAGCATACTTGAATGTATGCCACTTTGTAATCACCTCCATGTGGTGCATTGAAGTGATCAATTTTAATCCGAACAACACTTTTGAAACACGACCCCCTTTTACTGCCCAGAGCTCAAGCTTTAAGCCGGGCATTTCGGTAATATGAAACGCAATGCCAGCAGAGCGGATGAGGGGTTCCCATAACTCACTATTGGGTGAGAGGCCAAAGTAGACATAAGAAGGGTAATAAGGCACACCACTAGGTGTTCTCGGCAGGGCGTGGACTGCAATGCCAGGCAGTGCCTTGCTAACGAGTGTCTGAATCACTTCAGTTGGGGCAACTTTGATTTGTTGCTGGACTTGTTTCTTAATTTGATCCGGTGGGAGCTCAGCATAGATCGCTAGAATAAAGTTGGCTGATTGCAACAATTGCTTGTCATTGATCACACCAAGCCAGTAACCGTTGCCGCGGTTTTCCAGTAATATTGGTACGGCATTCTGTTCCAAAACCACATTCAAGCTGCGGCGCAATTCCATTACAACCGGCTTAAAAGTGTTAAGCAGATCATTATGCAGGTATTGAGGTGGTTCAATGGGGCGGCGCGTGGTTGCCGTGAAGGTGGCCAGGTCACCCATTAATTGAACTAAATGGCGAAATAGGGCCTCGGGATGTAGGGGGGATTTGTTGCGCAAGTAATGAAATAGTGGCTCATAACGGTTAACCAGTTGGAGGATCATGATATCCTGTACCTCAGCCGCACCGGTTTGTTTGGTATCGAGCAGGCGTGTCGATAGCATCTCAGCACGCTGGTTTAATAGGTCATGCACTTCAGTGACAAAGTGGCTTAACGATTGGCATTGCTTGCAGTTGAGCCATGCCACATGCAGATGATTGTCATCGAGTTTAATCTGATGATTGGCGCGTGACTCGATAATTTTGGCGATGGGCAGGTAAGTATGCTCACTTAAGTCCTCGTGTTCAGTGACGATTCTGGTCGCTGTTGAGGCTAAAGGCACTTCGCTTTCAAAGTCATTGCCGGCAACGTAATCTTTGATGTTCTTGGTGATGATGTCGTAACGGTGTGGTTGATTGGAGTCTTTGCTGCCCACTTCGCTGCTATGGCTTTGTCTGATGGGGATGGCCAGATACACCATACAATCTTTCCAGCCTTCTTCAATGCTCAGTGGTGCAGGAGCTTGATCCGTGTCCGGTACATCAAACAAGGTGCCATCGGGAAAAATACCATTGCAAGAGCAGATGCCCAGTTTGCCAATCGAGAGCAGATCCAGGTTTAAGGTTAGCTCGTTAAATCCCCACAGGTTGTTAGCCAAAGCAAGGAATTTTTTATGAATGCGTGCATCAATCGAGCGATCCAGTTGCTGAAGGTGTTGTGGTTGCAGGAACATGCCTTCATGCCAAATGACTTTGTTATATTGCATAGTTATAACCCTAAGCTGCTGAGTCCGGATGATTCATGGTCAACAGAAACGGCCAACGCTTCTGACTCCAGATCAAGATGGATAATGGTTTCTTTATTAGGCTTATTAACCAGTTTGATCAGCTTCTTCCAGGTTGCTTTGTTGATATTACGGTAGCCGGCAACGATGCCCAGGTATTGTGCATTAGGAGAGATTTGTTGGTTAACAGATAGGTTACTGCCAGGGCGGACTTCAATAACATTTTTATCAATCAGGTCAGTATTGAGAGTTTTGCCGCTATTGCTGTTTAGCGCATCAAATGTGGCCTGTTTGAAGCTATAAGGTGATTTTAGCTGATATAGCGTAACCACTACTGGCGCCGGGTCACCATTGAGGTTGGGGTTGAGGTATTTCGCCGATTGAATGGTTAGGTTTGCATAAGCAGGGTGTGGTTTCATTAAGCTACAGCCATTCAGTAATATCGTGCTGGCTGCTAAGCAGGCAGCGATGGCGCGAAAAACTTTATCTTGCATGATGATCTCCTCTCAATAATTAACTAATGAGTTTTTTAAACATACCCTTGATCGAGCGGGTAATTGACTCTTCTGGCGTTGTGTTGTGATAGAGCGGTCCTGGTGCTGCATAAGTGAATGTGTTGTGTGCAGATGCTTGAACTGGCAAGTTTGATGTGCCGGGCTCATCAAGGTATTCATCCAACATGTCCATCGGGCTTTTCTCATCAAGCGTTTTACCGCTTTGACCGTAGCGTCCGGATAAGATAGTCGAGTTCCGGGCGCTGTTAATTCCCAGGTCATTAAGGATATTGCCAGCCGGTGCTGTGAGACCGGGCTCATAAGAAGGTTGTGATGATTTGTTGTGAGTGCAGGCAGGAGTGTAGTGACTGTGTGCGTCGATACTTAACCCTTGCGATAATGCCACAGTGCTGTGTGTTCTTAGCACTTCAGGCGCTTGATTATGGTGATCAAGCGGGTGGTGACCAGCTCGTTGTTCTATGCCGGAATACAAGAACGATAGTGGGTCGTGTATTGTTGTTGGTGCGCTGGAGTGTCCTGAGATGGTAGGAGAATTTGCTGTTAGAAATGGATCATTGCGGTTAGCCTGGTGTAAGTTGTGTTCAGTCGGTTGTGCCCATGAGTCGTGTTGGCTTGGGTTTAAGGTATCAAAATCGTAGCGACGTTGTGGGCCTTGGTATTCTACGATGGCTTCACTCATGATGTGCACCTGAAAATAAGTTTTGCCTACAGTGATGATGTCACCCTCTTTTAACGTAGTGTGTTCGTTCGATTCAAGGATATTAAAACCGTGTTCTGTTTCATGAATAACAAGCTCATCTACCTTAATAACCCGTTGTTCAGGTGAATCCGATAGCTCACTAATCGAGTCAGGCATGCTGGGCTGATCGTTACTGCTATTGAGCGCACTGCTAAAGGGTTGCGGCATATTTGCATCACAACTGTCTGGATACTCATCATCGTGATCTGTGGTATGCAAACCCTTTGTTATTGCACCATTGATTGGCTTAAGCCTGAGTGAATATTTTATTCTCCTGGTCACTTAACACCCCTGTGAAATGCTATATTTACTGTTTAAGAATGTATTTTGTACTAAATGAAAAATGTTTTCAATATAAAACACACAATATTTATCGATTTTTGCATCAAAAACAAAATTAGATTTAAATCATTTTGGTCTGTTGGCATTGTTGTCGATATTGCCGTTACTCCCCATGGCAAGGTACAAGCCTTGTTTGATGAAGTGTTTTTTGGTGCCGGTCATATTGGTAGGCACTGACTCTGCTGAGGAGATAATGCTATTGGCTATGGCCTGACCATGCATAAGAGAACCGGGCTGTTGGCCGGGCGATGTCACATTGCTCAGGCTCCAATAAGTACCCATGGCGTTCCAAGCGCTAGCATGAGAAAGTGTCATGTCCTGTGTTAATTTTTTAGCGCTAATGCGACGCTCTTCAGAAGGTGACTTTGCCCAGTCAGCGGTATTCTTTAGTGTATTTTCAACTGTGGGGCAAGCGGGTTTATTGTCAGTATTTTCGGCTGTTAGGTGGCTCCACCAAATAGCTTCGCGTGCAGGAAGCCCTAATGCCAGAAAGCGGATCGCCGCATCAAGCTCACCTAAATCGACCAACTGTGTCATGATACCAATATCAGAGGTATCGGGTTGAATTCGGGCCTGTGTTTTTTGCGAAAGTTCCAGTTGTTTTAGAGCAGTGCTAATGCCGGCGTGGTTGAATTTAATAAGTCGGTGTTCGGCCATAGTGTTGTTCCTTAGGGCTGGGTGTTTATCGAGTATCCCAGTTAGTACGAGGTAAGGATGAGTTGGTTGTTGGTCTTAACCAGGCGCATATCATTAAGTTTTTGTTTTTGTGCGATACGCTCTAGTAAGTAATCAGACAGCATCGGCATCACCTGGTAATTGATGATATTGTCAATCTGGCGTGCACCAATATTGAATTGGTTGCATTGCTGTAGTATGTGATTGACCAGCGAGGAGTCGATATCAAGGCGAATGCCGTACTCCTGAGTGAGCCGTTGTTGGATCTTGTGTAGTTGCATCATCACAATATCATTAAGGTCATGTGGTGTTAAAGGCATATAGGGGACTACCGTGACTCGACCGAGGAATGCCGGCTTAAAGGTTTTGAGTAATTCGTCTTCAATTGCTTTGATGAGTGATTTAAAGTCAGGGCGTTGTGCACTATCCTCGCATAAAGAACTGATCAAATCGCTGCAGGCGTTTGAGGTCATAATAATGATGGTGTTTTTGAAGTTGACATCACGTCCTTGCCCATCTTTGATGATACCTCGGTCAAATACTTGATAGAATACATCTTGAATGCCAGGGTGCGCTTTTTCCATTTCATCAAGCAAAATCAGGCTGTAGGGCTGTCTTCTGACAGCTTCGGTTAGCACGCCGCCCTCACCATAACCAACGTAACCAGGTGGTGAGCCAGCTAACATGGAGACTTTGTGTTCCTCTTTGAATTCTGACATGTTGATGGTGGTGATATTATTACGGCTGCCATAGACGTTCTCAGCCAAACTCAGTGCTGTTTGTGTCTTGCCCACACCGCTGGGGCCTACCAGTAGAAAAACCCCGTAGGGTTTGTCCGGTGAAGCCAGATTGGCGCTGGCAGCTTTGATTGCCTGGCAGATGATGGTCAAACCGGCATCTTGACCAATGACATCTCGTTGTAGCAGGGTGTTTAGATTGAGTAGCTTATCAGCTTCGCTTTGTGCCACATTGCCGACCGGAATACCGGTCCAGTCGTTGATGACTTTGGCAATGACCTGTTGATTGACACTGGGCCAGATCATTGGATGGCCTTTTTGCAACAGGGCAAGCTTTTTATGGTGTTGTTTAATTGCTTTGATCATTTGTGTATCAGGGTGTTTTGTGCAATGTGTATAAAGCTTGAGAATGTCTTCAATAATGATTTTTTCCTGTTGCCATTGTGCTTTGAGCTTTTGTAATTTTTTCTCCTGCAGCCCTAAGCGTTTCACTACGGCTTTTAAAGCGCTCTTGTGGTTTTTGCCACGCTTACATTCCCGTTCATACTGCGATTGCTCTAATTTAAGTTGGGTGATGAGTTTATCCAATGTCTCAATTTCGGGCGGTGTGGTGGTGAGTCTGCCGGCAACACGGGCGCAAGCGGTATCCAGTACACTGATGGCCTTGTCCGGTAACAGGCGCCCATGGATATATCGGTCGGAAAGTATTACGGCTTGCTTAATCGCGTCATCATCGATGGTAATATGGTGATGTTGCTCTAACGAATGCATCAGGCTGCGCAGCATGCGAATTGCTGTGTCATTATCAGGCTCTTGTATTTTAACCATTTGAAAGCGCCGCGTTAGTGCAGGGTCTTTCTCAAAATATTTTTTGTATTCATCCCAGGTAGTGGCAGCAATGGATCTGAGCTCGCCTCGTGCTAATGCGGGCTTTAATAAGTTAGCGGCATCGTTTTGTCCGGCGGTACCGCCAGAGCCAATGAGAGTGTGTGCTTCGTCGATAAATAGGATGATGGGGTTGGTGGCGCTTTTTACTTCTTTGATGAGTGCCTTAAGGCGGTTTTCAAATTCACCCTTGATACCGGCGCCAGCTTGCAGTAGACCCAGGTCAAGTGCATGTACAGTAACATTTTTAAGGCTATCAGGCACATCACCTTGCTCGATTAACAGTGCCAATCCTTCCACAATAGCCGTCTTCCCTACACCTGGCTCTCCGGTGAGAATGGCGTTGTTTTGACGCCGTCGTGCCAGAATGTCAATTACCTGGCGAATCTCATTCTCACGACCGATTGCTGCATCGATCTTACCGGTCTTTGCCTGGATGTTAAGGTTGGTGGTGTATTGCTTCAAGGCGCTTTGTTCAGATGGCGGTGCGGTTGTATTATCTGTCTGAGGCTCTGATGCTGTGGTAATTATATTCCTAAACAGGTTGGGGTCTAACTTTTCAAACTCTCCTGAGATAGAAAATGCCAATTGTTGTAGAGTGGAGTTGTCAATCAGTGTGTACAATAGCATAGGTAAGCTGATCATCCTGCTCTGGTACTCCAATGAGGCTAGCAACCAGGCCTGGTTAATTAGCTCAATGACGCGTGGTGAAATGGCCGGTGTGGCGTCATTGCCTTGTTTGAATTCAGACAATTGTTTCTCAATATCCTCAATTAATATATTGGATTGAATCTTGCTCTGTTGATTGATGGTGGTAAATTCTTCCTGGCAGAGCTCTATCAGGCATTTGAGCCAATGGGCCAGTTCGACATCAAAGTGTCCGCCCTTCAGACACAAACTGACGGCTTGTTGTAATGCCTGGCGGCATGGGGGGTTAAGTTTTGTAATGAGGGTTTTAAGTGAGTTCATAATCGGGCTCTCTGTTATTGCAGGCATTTTGCTGGCTAAATTGGATTCGATTTTGCCCGCCAGGTTCGTCGTTTGTTTTCAGCCAGCTAGTCCAGCCAAGTTGCCTGGGGTTTTGTTGGCTGAGTTGGCAGCGGGGAATGGCGGTTTCTTTAATGATTAGGACGATGTCTGCAGCGAACTCATCACCTGCATAAATTTGTGCGAGTTCTTGCAAGGCGATAAAAATATCGCCATGGGGTAATAGGCGTTGATATTGCAGATAGTCAAGCGGGCCAACTTCCAGTGTGAAATGATTCTGTGCCAGCCAGGTATGCTTGCCGACCAGGCAGTCTTTGCCAAGCTGGTTATGTTGTTGATATTGTGGTTGATAGCCCAGCCGTGTGGTTTCGCGTGGGTCGATGTTGACCCATTTGCCGGTGAAATAACGTATGCCCACCGGTAGGTTAAAGTGGTGGCTGAGCATTTGGCGAAGTGCATTGCCGGGGCGGGTTCTGTGGCTGAACAACCCGGCAAAGTAGCGGTGTACATCGCCCATTTTTAATTGGTTAAAAGTATCATTTAATCCGGTGTTACTGGCCAATATCGCGGTGGTGCCGGTAGGATGATTGGGTGATTGTTCAAACGTTAGTGCAAAGTGAGCGCACTTCCTGGCCCGGTAAAGTAGTAAGAATAACGGGTGATGCAAAGTGTCAAGGAAATCAAGCAGCGTCCGATCCTTGTGGGCAATACGTTGATGCAGTCGTTCGGTAATATGCTCTGGCAGGCTGCCTGTGGCGCCAGCTAAAGTGAAGCTGTTTTGTGTAATGGCCAGACTGCCGTCTGCGTTGGTATTGACATGAGTGGCATCGGCAATGGGAGCGGATAGGGCGATACTGCCCTTAATGCTGATATTTTGTGATTGTTGTTCAAGCACGCGTAGTAGTTGCAGTATGTCATAACTTGGGGCGGGAAAAGGCAGTTGCATCAGATGGTTTCCTTAATGCCAAGCAGGGGTGGATAAATCATGATTTCACCACGTTGTTTGCTATGAAGTATCAATTTGATAAATGCATTAATAGAACAGCTAGCGCTTAAAAATCGATGTAATATTTGCCCCAGTAAGACGCTTTCTTGGTGGAGTAAGTGTGACTCATCGATGGTCAATATCACTTCGCTACCTTGGCAAAAACCTTGCTTTAGTTGATTGGGGTGGCGTGTGGTGATATGACGTGCTGTCAGGTTGGTGATAGATTTAATGATGCGCTCATTACTGCGATTATCCATAAAGGCGTACAGCTTTAAGTTATCCTTGAGTGTCGCTAGCGCTGAACTGGGGTCATGCAAGCTCATCTGGTTGAGGGTTAAATGGCTGAGTAACTGGAAGGCATGTTTTTCATGGGTTGGGCGATACTTGGGACTGGTAATTTCCGTGATTGTGTTGATTGACTCAACTACTTCATAGTCTGTATCAGTAAATTGGAATTGTGCTCGCTCATGTCCGTGAGGCAGTTGATTGGGTAGTTCGCGATTGCTGCAGGTCAGGTAAGGCGTGAGTGTTAAGCTATCAGGTAGTTTGGTGGTATCGATCTCGCTGAATGAAACAAAGCACTCGCTGCCGGCCAGGTTAAAATGATTGAGCTGCCAGCAGGGTTTGCGTTTGATTTGCCAATAGAGGTGCTGGGTGAAGTTTTCATCATCAAAACGTTTGCCAAAGTACGGACTGCAACTGAGCTTTTGGAAAAATTCTTTATTGGATACGCTAATGCTACATATGTCATAGACCTCAATATCTTCTACGGTGGCATGTGCGTTGGCAATGATGTGGTAGTCGGTTTGGCGTTTATCATATTGAATGGGATCGCCTGCTTGTTTAAATAGATTAACGATAGGAGTGCAGTTCAGTGCCAGGGATTTTAAATCAATGGTGCTTTCCAGGGCTTTATTTCGGTCAGTAAACATAAGATGTATGGTCATGTTACGCTGGCAGAAGTTTGGTAGGTTGTCGGTGAGTGTGGTGATATCAAAGAACAAAAATTTTTGCGGAAAAGCAAAAAATTCCAGTAATAACCGATAAGGGGCAAATCCGGCTGTCGGCGTGGGCAATAGGGCATCCTGGTCGTTAAAGCCAACAGGTTTGATCAAGTCCGGCGGTAGAGATAGTGCTTTGTTGGGGTCTTCATCACTGGTTATGACGATATGAGATAATCGGCTAAAGATAAGTTCATATAGTGCCATGGCATCTTTGCTGGCTAAGTTGATGAACAGGCGTAATGTATCCAATGTGCAATCGTGTAAAGTGGTTTGCTCACCCTGGCTCTGTAGGGTAATGCTCAATGCTGATTTAATTGATTTGTCGCAATGCTTTCTGCCGATAGGTGGGTCGCTGCGTGAGCGAGTTTGGGTGATTTGGATAGGGTTTAAGGTGATGGCAAAGCCAGTTGAGAAGGTGCACTTTTTACCGGTGGGTGTGGTTGCGTACACTTCGGCCTGAGCCGGGACAGCATAGGGTTTTTGAAGGGTTTTCTTGCTTTGATATTGTAATATCCCCATGGCTGGCGCTGATATCAGGTAGGTGGGGTAGAGCAGTGTGATGAGATCGTTAATGATGGTGCTGTGTTGATGGTCGATTTTATGTTGAATCCTGGCAGTGAGGAATGCCACCGACTCCAGCAGTCTGGCCACGAGCGGGTCTTCAATTTCATCATGCCCTAACTTTAATCGTTCGGCTACTTTAGGGTGTGCCTGAGCAAATTTTTGCCCCTGCTCTCTTAATTGTGCTAGTTCTTGGTGATAGTAATGTAATAGCTCGTCGTTCATAGTGTGACCTATAGCGGCTCAAAGTGGAAATGTTTGCTGGTAATATCCAGTGATGATTCAAATGAGGTTAGTTGGCGTTTCTGTGTCAAGTGGATGGTAGCTTCGATACGAAAAGTAAGTGACCTTTTGATTTCGATTGCATCACGCTCGAGCACAATAACATTGACTTGCCTGAGTCGAGGCTCGAAAGTTTCAATAGCTTCTTGGATGGTCTGACACAATGACTGATGGCTTTTTTCACTAACGAAGTTGTAACCGGAAAAGTCTGGAATACCATATTGCACACAGGACTGAAGCAATGTATCGGGTAGTGGTTTGGACGGTGTCATTTTAACACGTGTGTTAAGTAAGTTTTCCAGGCTGAGTCTGAGGTCGTCATAGAGTGATTCTATGCTGATACGATTTAACGTCTGTGCCTCGATTGTGTTGTCCGGCTCATCATCAGTGAGCTTGATGAGTAGTGGTGCATTAATGGTGTGATCTTCAGAGTATTGATACATGGCTTGTTCCAGGGTTAATTGAGCCGAATGTCAGTGACCAGCTTAAGGTGAGAGCCCATGCTGTCTAACTGATAATGCGGTTTGATATGGATGATACTGTTATATTCGCCGGGGAGTCCGGGCTTGGCGGTGATCTCAACTCTGGCATCACTCAAAGGGTATTTGGCCAGTATTTGTTCTGAATCGGTTGCGCTGGTGGTAATGTAATGGCGCAACCATTGGTTAAGCGCATCTTGGCAAGCCTTGGCATTGATAAAACTACCTACTTTTTCACGGGCAATGATTTTGATGTAGTGCGCAAAACGTGAAACACACAGCATATAGTTCAATGTGCTGGAGATTTTAGCATTGGTAGTGGCGACATCTTTGCTATAAGTGTGTGGCATATGGATCGATGGGCAATTAAAAAGACCAATCTGATTTTGCCAGGGGTTGTCTTTAATGCAGATGTAGCCCCGGCTGCTGATTTGCCGTTCCAAGCGGTCAGTGACCAGGAGTTCAGTGATACTCTTTTTTAAAATTTGTGTCGGGTCGGTACAGTGTGCTCGGTGGCGCAAGTAGGGGTTCTGATGGCCGCAGGTGCTGAGTTGATGGCCGCGCAATGCACCAAACCAACCGGTTTCGATAAAGCAGTTAATCGTGCAGCAGCCGATAAGG
>JANQIS010000082.1 GCA_028282045.1 Gammaproteobacteria bacterium | reverse complement strand
CGGTTATTATATTGCTGCTCATCAATGTGATGATATCCAAGCGGTTATCGATTATGTGATTGATCAACCATCATGGTGCCCATTTGGGCGCTTATCCATTTTCAGTGCCTCGTTTTCCGGTGGTCTGTCCATCCGTGCTGCCGCACTTTCACAACATGCCCAGCGGATTAATGGTGTGTTGAGCATTGGGGTATTTTATGATGGTGAGCAAGCTTTGAGGGATTTGCTCAAATCAAGCTGTGAAGACACTTACGCACACCTAATTGCGATCCGCAATGCTTATCTGATGGCGGGCATTGATGATCCTGCGTTACAAAGCGCCTTAATTGCAGCCATTGAGCAGTCTTCTGATTTTAACAAGGACCCTGACTTATTAGCGCGTTACTGGCAGAAACAATCTGATGCTGAGGTAGAGCGCTTAAAGCCGATGATTGAACAGATGATCAAGCATCAGTTTAATCTCCCTGAGTCAGTTATTACTCAGGCTGATTTTGCTCAGATGGGGCGTAATTTTGATTTTCTTAAATTTTTGAATACAGCAACGTTTAAAGTGTTTGTGGTGCAGGACCAGGAAGATAAAATTCTTCTGCCTAAACACACCTACCATCTGATCGATTATATACAGCAACATGGTTTAAAGCATCGCATGATTGTCACGCCATTATTAAGTCATGCTAATATTCAGCTTAATTTATCCAACCTGCATGCCTTGTGGGACGCAGTGAATACGGTGGGACAATTTTTTGCTGCCGCCTTGCAGCGGTGAGCGCTTTATCATGAGGGGTAATTGAATTAATCTCTATGCTCACAGCGATTTAAGAGGTAGAAATAAGCGCTGTTTTGTTGAACTTAGAGGACAAAACCCGAACTTTTGATAAAAAGCTTGAGCTTGCTTATCTATGGCATCAACGATAATCGCATAAAAGCTAATTTCATGACTAACTGCTCCCATGATTATGCCTCGCTGTTACTTAATAGAGATTTTTCGTTAGTGGCGTGATAGTGCTATGGTCTTTTAAATGTATGTCAAAATGGTGCCTATGTTAAATATTGCCGGCACAAACCCTACTTAGCAATAAAGCGCGTAATACGCTTGATATCACGGTTGATATTAAACAGTGTAAAGAAATCAATAACCTCAAACTCAGGGTCATAGGCCGGAATCGGTGCCAGCTTAGCACCCATGGTAAAATAAGCACGCAGTAATGGCGGTAACTCACGTTTAACCCCGTTAGTATCAACTGTCTTATTAACGTCAAATCCCTCGGTGCGGTTCTGAGGATTGGCGCCAATGCTATAGCTGCTATCTAACAGGCGGTCATTGTCTTTGGCATACTGATAAATGCGCTGGGCGACGTTCGGGTCGGTACCCACGGTAGTACAACCGCCGATATATTCAATGTCATAATGATCACAAAAGCTGCCAATGCCTGCCCACAGCAGGGCAATAATGGCCTGGCCACGATAGGCCTTCTTGATACAAGCACGACCAATTTCAGCAAACTTTAGATTCTTGTCATAGATATCGCGTAAGTTAAATTCGTTTTCGGAATAAAAACCAATATTGGCTCTGGCGACATCATGGCGTAGCAGGCGATACGTTCCGACGGCTTGTTGGGTGTCTCTATCAATCACCACCAAGTGATCACAGAAGGCATCATACTTGTCCTGGTCAATACCGCTATCGTTTTCTGAAGGGTTGCAGCCCATTTCTTCTTTAAAAATGTCATAGCGCAAGCGAAATACCGCTTCAAGCGTTTTTTCATCGCGTGCTAAGTCAATCATTAATGAGCGATGATCAAAATGGCGTTGTAGTGGGAATGGCCAGGTTGAGTCAATGATTTGTGGTTGTAACACCTCAGACATTAGTAATCCCCTTCAAAATGCAATGACATTAGGAATATTAGCAATAAATAGGCCAATATCAATAAAAAAGACTGTCAACAAAATTCAATCTTAATGTAAGATAGTGGCAACATGATGATAATGGAGTGGGTTTATGTCAACAGAGCAAATCAGGCTCGAACCTTCCTGGAAACAGCATTTACTGCCCGAATTCTCCAAACCTTATATGCAATCGCTTAGGGCGTTTTTATTACAGCAAAAGCAGCAGCAAAAACGGGTTTTCCCGCGCGGCGATGAAATTTTCAATGCCTTTAATTTTACCCCGTTTGATCAAGTTAAAGTGGTGATTTTAGGGCAGGACCCGTACCATGGTCCAGGTCAGGCGCATGGATTATGTTTTTCTGTGCGCCAGGAAGTTGCCGTACCACCGTCATTAATCAATATCTATAAAGAATTGCATGAGGACATGGGTGTGGCCATCCCTGAGCATGGTAATTTGGAGCGCTGGGCCAAGCAGGGCGTGCTGTTACTTAATAGTGTGTTGACCGTTGAGGCACATAAAGCAGCTTCACACCAAGGCCAGGGTTGGGAAGCATTTACTGATCAAGTGATTGCCTGCTTAAATAAATACCGTGAACATCTGGTATTTTTGCTGTGGGGTAGCTATGCCCAGCGTAAAGGTGCAGTGATTGATCGCAGTAAACACCTGGTGTTGACAGCGCCTCACCCATCACCCTTATCAGCCCACAGGGGCTTTTTGGGGTGTCGCCACTTTAGCAAAGCCAATCATTACCTCCAACAACATGGTATTAAGCCGATTGATTGGTGATAAAGTCAGTCCACGCTCACTCTTGCTACGTTAATACTGGATTGTGCTATCCAGTAGCGTAATGACGGTGTGGTGTCGCCCCATGGTGTTTGGTCCGTCACCCCGTGGCACTGACCACGGGGTCCAGAAATATCCGGTCGTGTTTCAAAAGTGTTGTTCGGATTAAAATTGATCACTTCAATGCACCACATGGAGGTGATTACAAAGTGGCATACATTCAAGTATGCTGTCCCG
>JANQIS010000072.1 GCA_028282045.1 Gammaproteobacteria bacterium | reverse complement strand
TTTTTTGCACTAACCCAGTTGGTACTGGCAGGCGAAAGGCTGTCAACAGCCAGTACTTATCTATGGCTGGGAACAGTTGCGGTGGCGGCAGCGGCATTAACCAAGCAAGTAGCCTTGATTTTGGCGGTATTATATCCCATCTTGAGTTGGCTTATAGCCTGGCGCCATCAGCAGGATACCAGACGTGCCATTATGCTCGTATTATTGCAGTGGCTTGTGCTGATTGCCTTAGTGTTACCTTGGTATGGCATTACTCAATGGATGATCCATGCCGGCATGAATGGCTCAGAGATTCATTATGTTAGCCACACCATTTACCGCCATACGGGTTGGCAAGAGCGTTTGTTATTAGGATGGCATTTTGCCAGCGGCTGGTATTGGCTAATGTTTGTGGTGCTGATTATCTTAGGGTGGCAGGTTAAATCCTGGCGAGCGATTTTTTGGTGGGTTGGGGTGCCGACAACGTTGATCTGGCTGATCTGGTTTGATTACGATAGCCGTAACCTTACCTTAGCAATGCCGATTGTTTGTACGGCGTTCGCTTTGCTGTGGCAGCAGTGGGCACAAAAAGGGTGGCTTGCCCATGCTCTGATCTTCCTTGCTGATAATGGCAAACGGGTGCGTTATTATGAGGTGCTGGTACTGGTATTGATGGCACTGGCCATGTTGGGCTTTATGGCTGGCTTCCAGGCACGGGATATTGCCCATGATCAAGCAGTACAAAAGCGTCATATTGCCAATAAGAGCTTGGATAAAACCTTATATGAGTATATTGGCAAATACCCATTAGAAGGTAAAATTCTCACTGCCTGGCCATTCCTATCGCAAATGCCTGTGTTAGCTCAGTATGTGCAACATTTAGATCATCGATGGTATGGTGCTGATATGTTGCCGGATACCTTTCAGGATGTCAGCACTTTCAAGGCTGCACTACGCGCATTTCCCCAAGTGAAGTATATCTTGAGCTATAATCTTTATCCCATGATGGGTCCGGCGGTAAAACAATATCTGTCTGAGCAGGTTAAGGCTGGGCGTTTTAAAATCTTGTGGACAGTGAGTGCATTTACCTTTTATCAGATTCAATAAGGAGAACACGGTGGATAGTTTTGTCTTTGCCTTAGGATGTTTGGCAATGCTGCAGATGCTGATGCTGCCAGGCTATATTATGCTGCGCTTATTGCGTGTGGAGCTGTCATTATCACGTAGTGTGTTACTTTGCATCGCACTGAGCCTGCTGCTGAATTACATTTTAGTGGTTGTATTAACCCTGTTGCACAGTTATACCACGCATGTGTTGTGGGCTATCAGTGTAGTGGAATTGATCGCAGTGTTACTGCTGTTAAGTACCAAACGCCCGCCATGGCGTGTGCTAGGGCATGATTGTGCCAGCGTGCATGCCTATCACCAAACCTGTCTGAAGGATAAATCGGGCTGGCAGGCATTTTGGCAATATGGTGTGTTGACACTGGCTTTGTTTTCAGTGGGGTATTTCCTCTATCAAGTTTGGCTGCAGCTAGGGCAAATCTTTACCGCCTGGGACCCAGTGATGTCATATAATGTATGGGCTACAGACTGGGCCAAAAATCAATTGCCAACCTATACCTGGCATTATCCACAATTACTTCCGGCCAACTGGTCGTTAGCTTATGTCATGATCGGTACGCTCAATGGTGCAGCAAATTTGCAGATTTTCCCTAAAGCAATCATGCCATTATTTGCGTTGTTGATATTATGGAATCTCTTGAGCCTGGGTATAGAAAAGCGTCAGCCTGGATATCTGTTGAGTGTCAGCTTATGTGCTTATTTGCTGCTTTCTTTAGTGGGGAGCAACCTGGGCCAAGGTTGGGTTGATGTGGCGGTTGCCTTTAGCGGATTTTTATTTGTTAGTCTGTTATTGGTTGCTGATGAGCAACATCATCAATGGCGGCGTTGGATTTGGCTTGGTGCATTGGTTTGTGCTGCAGGCGCAGTGACCAAACAGGCCGGTTTGTACCTATTGTTACTGTATCCGGTTTTGACGGGTTTGTTGATACGTGGTGATGATAAATCTGGTCGTTGGGGGCACATTATTGGTGCATGGGTAGTTGCCTTGCTCATTGCATTGCCGTGGTATGGCTATATTCAGTGGAAGATCATGGTAGGCTTAGGGACGTCAGAAATCGGCTTTGTCACCGACCAAATTTACCAAGCCTCCCATTTGAGTTTGGCATTGCGTCTACTGTGGCCATTTTTTGCAGCGGGTTTGGGCACGATTTTATTGTTTGCCATAAGCTGGCGTTATGCGTTGCGCGGTGGGCAGTGGCGTCCATTATTTTGCTGGGTGGTAGTGCCCTATACTTTGATTTGGATGGTGCTCTATTCCTACAGTTTGCGCAACTTTACCCTGATGTTGCCATTTATCGCTGCCATGGCAGGTTGTGAACTCTGGCAGGCAGGGCAGTCAGGTTGGTTACGCGTGTTTGTGACTAAAATTGTCGGTTGGGTGAGGCAGTTTGAGCCGGCGGTAGTGTTTGTGGTTGTTATGGTAGTGGCGATTGTCCTGTCAGTATCACCGTACTATTACTGGCAAAAACTCAATGCACGCCAGTATGATTTGCAAACCTATCTAGGTGATACCACCTTAAACTGGAAATTATACCGTTATTATCATGAATATGGTTTTAGCGGTAAGATTTTGACATCCTGGGATTTCTTAGGGCATTTGCCGCTACTTAAACAGTATTATCAACCGTGGCGCCCAGGTTCAGTTGAAGGTAACCCAATTCAGAGTGCATGGATGCTCAACCCTGCTGAGCTCAAGCCAGTGTTAGCACACTATCCGGTGCGTTATATTCTTGAGGCCAATCAAGGTGGCCTGGTAAGCAAGCGTTTTCATGCATTTTTGCTGGCGCTAGCTATGCAAGGAAAAATCAAGCAATTGATTACACTACCCCATATGACACTATATAAGATTATGGTGCCCTACAATGAATTGGGCTATCCACAATAAGATCATTGTTTGACATCCTCGCCTAAAGGAAGGGGCTTTACGCGGCTTTGGACAAACTGTGGTTATGCAACAGTCTTACAATAGCCTTTTTTGCGTTATACTTGCTAACCTTGGTTTAACACTAGAAGCGAAATTTATGGCCGTTGTTGCCTTAATTCCAGCTTATAATCCTTCAGCAGAACTGGTTGAGTATGCTACCTCTGTGGTAAAAAGTGGCCGGTTTGCTCAGTTGGTGGTGGTAAACGATGGCAGTCAGGTAGCTTGTCAGCCGATTTTTGAAGCATTGGCAAAGTTGCCGGGAGTTACTGTACGCCAACATGCCATTAACTGGGGCAAGGGCGCTGCGCTCAAAACCGGTTTTAATCACATCTTGTGCCATTATCCCGATGTTACCGGTATTGTCACCATCGATGCCGATGGCCAACACTTACTGGACGATGCGCTCAGTGTTGCTCAAGCACTAGAGCAGCATCCCAATAATTTGGTATTGGGGGTGCGGGAATTTAAAAAAGATATTCCGTTTCGTAGCTGGTTGGGCAATACGGTGACACGTTTGATGATGCGTTGGGTGGCGGGCATTAAAACGCAGGATACCCAAACTGGGTTGCGTGGTATTCCTTTAGATTTTGCCAGGCGGTTATTGCGTGCTACGGCCAACGGTTATGAATTTGAACTGGATATGTTGCTATTGGCCAATCGCTTTAGCATTGCGCTAACTGAAGTACCGATCCAAACGGTATATATCGATGATAATACTTCATCACACTTTAGGCCACTGATCGACTCGCTGAAAATCTATTTTGTATTGTTTCGTTTTACTATTGTCGCATTGCTCAGTGCCGTGCTGGATTATTTTGTGTTTTTTGCCATGTTGCTGTTTGTCACACCGAAAATCTGGCTGTGTTTTGTCGTGGGGCGCTTAGTCTCTATGGCATTTAACTATATTTATGTACGGCGTTTTGCCTTCCACTCACACGAAGGACACCGCAGTGCCTTTCCTAAATACTTTGCTTTGGTGATTTTCTCCGGTGCCATTGCCTATGCTTTAATTCATGTGATGATGACGCAACTTCATATGGGTGCTCTGCCGGCCAAGCTGATCTCGGAGTTTATCATGTACGTGATTAATTTCTTGATACAGCGCGATCTGATTTTTTAATGCACTTGAGTTTGCCGCTCAAGTTTGAATAAGCCTGGCGATTTCGCTAATCATGTATAGCGGGATAGAAAGTATTTCCCCTTCTTGCTGCAATGGGCGCTGAGAAATGCGCAGACCAATACTTTTAGGGTGTTCTAATAAAAACTGTTTTAAAGAGCGTAACTTGCCAATCGTGCCAGACTTGACTTCGATAGCAGCAATATATTGGCCAAACACAGAAATATAGTCCACTTCTGCTGTACCATGCCCATCTCGTGCCCAAAAATAGAGTTGTGCTTTTTCAAAATTATGCATATAGGCAAGCAATTCCTGACCAACAAACTGTTCAGCCAGAGCGCCTTCGTGAATGAGATCCAGGTCATTTTCAACTTGCAGTATTGTATCGAGTTGATTGATGCGTTTCACTAAACCGATGTCCAGAAAGTTGAATTTAAATTTTTTGTTATTTACCGTGACG
>JANQIS010000068.1 GCA_028282045.1 Gammaproteobacteria bacterium | reverse complement strand
GTATTTGAGGATAGTGTGGCTAAATTAGCTGATTTATGTTGCCGGTTATGGGAAGGGTATGATCCGCTGATTAAACTATGTGATGCTGAGAGCTTGATTAGACGAACTGGCTTTATCCATTTAAGCGCGGATGAAACCACCTTTAAACACAGATGTGCTTTTGCACAATTAAGGCAGCAGTATGGGGTTGAAATTGAAGTGTGGAATGCCGAGCGGATTAGCCATGAAGAGCCAAATCTCAACCCGGTTTATTATGGCGCACATTACTATTTGAACTCAGGCCATACAGTCGATCCCCTCCAACTGATGATGAAATTTTTTGACACTTTTCTAGCACAGGGCGGGACGTTTATTCAGCAAGAAGTCGATCATATCAAAACTTCGACTAAGCAACTGATATTATCTGATGGGCAGATACATCACTTTGACCAACTATTGATTGCCGCTGGTGCCTGGTCGAAAAAACTATGCAAGCAACTAGGAGATGTCCCTTCGTTAGAAGCTGAGCGTGGGTATCATGTGATGTATCAGCTTGAACAGCCACTGATCTCTCGACCGATATTAATTTACCCGGGGTATTGTGCTTTTGCACCGATGTCACAAAACCGTTTGCGCGTCACCAGCATCTCAGAATTGGCTGGTCTGGATAGCCCGCCTAATCAACGTTGTATTGAGCATATTACTCAGTATGCAAATCGCTTATTGAGTGGTTTGCCGCCGGTCCAATCAACCTGGTTAGGCTTTAGGCCGTCAACACCCGATGCAATACCGGTTATGAGACAAGCGAATGGGTATACCGATATTTATTATGCCTTTGGTCATGGTCACCTTGGCTTAACGCTTGGCGGTATTAGTGGGAAATTACTGGCACAGATGATCAGCCCTTGACCCAGAGCCTCTTTGAGGCGATTATCATCCCAAATGGTGTAACCTGAGCTTGAGGTTTTTGAGGGATCAAAAATACTGCCTAGGTTAAGAAAACATTTAGGCCAATCATGCCACAAAAAATTGGAGTGTTACTGACTAACCTGGGCACACCTGAGGCACCGCGGACTGAAGCAGTGCGACGTTATTTACGTGAGTTTTTAGGTGATAGAAGAGTGGTCGAGTTCAAGCCACGCTGGTTGTGGTGGTGTATCCTCAATGGTCTTATCCTGACTACACGTCCGCGCTCCTCTGCCAAAGCCTATCAAGCCATTTGGGTACAAAATGATGTTCAAGCCAAGCAAATGCAAGAGACTTATCTACAGGACAGTGCCATCTCAGTGTCGCTGCCTGAGCTGCACGGTTCGCCTCTGCTCAGCATGAATCGCTTGCAGGTTAAGGCATTGCAGCAGTACTTGGGTGATGGTTATGTGGTGTCATTGGGAATGCGTTATGCTAAGCCATCCATTGTTGATGGGCTGATGGAATTACGCCAGGCTAAGGTAGTGCGGGTCATCGTATTGCCATTGTATCCACAATACTCGACAACCACAGTGGCGACCAGTTTTGATGCCATTACCAGCGCCTTTGCCCATTGTCGCGTGGTGCCGCCATTGGATTTTATTATGGGGTATCATGATCATCCGGCTTATATCATGGCCCTGCAGTGCTCGGTTGAACGACATTGGCGTGAGCATGGTAAGCCCGATCAATTGTTACTGTCTTTTCATGGTCTGCCACAGCGTTGTGTTGATCGTGGTGATCCTTATCAAAAACAGTGCTATCGTACTGCTGAACTTTTAGCTCAGGCGCTAAAGCTTGATCAAACGCAATGGCAAGTCAGCTTCCAGTCTCGAGTGGGCAAGCAACCTTGGTTACAGCCTTATACCGATAAAACCTTGGCAGTACTAGGCAAAACCCACCCGCATGTGCAAGTAATTTGCCCTGGTTTTGCTGCCGATTGTCTGGAGACTATTGAAGAGATCGACCAGGAGAATCGTAAGGTTTTCTACCAGGCGGGCGGTAGGACTTTTTCTTACATCCCTGCGCTCAATATTACTACGCCGCATATTAAAGCGTTGGCTACAATAGTGAATGCGAAATAACAGCACTACGGAGAATAAAGTGCAGACAGAATCAAAAAATTGGCTCAGTTGGTTAGTATGGTTTTCATCAGCCTTGTTTGTATCCTATCAATTTTTGTTACAGGCCAGTACCAGCGTTATGATTCCCGGACTGATGCACTCATTTCGTTTATCGGTATCAGACGTGGGGGTATTATCAGCCAGCTTTTTCTATCCTTATGTATTGCTGCAAATTCCAGCCGGTCTGTTAGTTGATCGGCTCGGTGTGCGCCGGCCACTGATTTTTTCAGTACTGTTGTGTTTGGTCACGACATTAGTGTTTGCCGTTTCACGCTCGGCACTGATTGCTGAAATTGCCCGGTTGCTAATGGGGATGGCCAGTGCGCCAGCGGTAGTGTGCGCTATGTGCTTGGCGTGTCGTTGGTTTGCACCGGCGCAGTTTGCTTTGTTAGCAGGTATGGTAGAGATGCTGGGTATGTTTGGAGGTGCTTTCGGGCAATACTCTATATCATTGTTAGTACACCAGTTTTCTTGGCGCGGCAGCATGTTGGTCTGTGCTGC
>JANQIS010000196.1 GCA_028282045.1 Gammaproteobacteria bacterium | reverse complement strand
GGTTCAAAACCACTAAAAGTCATCAATTAAAATATGTTGCGATTAAGTAATGCTCTGATGTGGGTAAAGCCAGAGGCAGAATCTTTTCGGACACCCTCTTAGCATTTTTGCAATAATAATTCATGGCAAACATTATATTTTTTCCATGAATTATTTCCTCAATATTACATGCATTAATTCATTGCGCCAATAGGTCTTGAATAATAAGTGTCGTAGGCTTAAGTATTTCAGTATTAATCATTGATTAGATCAAAAGGTCGCTGCAGACAGAAGACGCAAACGTTGAGCTGAATCAGGAAACCACCTGGCCATAAATGGCTTAAAAGACCTTGAACAGCACTGGGTCTGCAAATCGATATATTAACCGAAGCCACCTAAAAATCTATTTATGGTGCAACAGTTCGCCTGCGCCTTGTAAAAACTGTTCTAGCTTTTTCCCCTGTTGGGTCGCTTTAACCTGAG
Source organism: Gammaproteobacteria bacterium (assembly GCA_028282045.1). GTDB lineage: Bacteria > Pseudomonadota > Gammaproteobacteria > Francisellales > CACEW01 > JANQIS01. The sequence goes on along the minus strand of JANQIS010000196.1, from coordinate 1,567 downwards.
TTTTAGCATGAGATAGCGCATTGGTGAGTGCGGCAATTATTTGTTGAGTGGCTTTTTGTACGGGAATTCCTTGTTGCTTACCAACATCATTAAGTACCACATCAGGAATTTGCATATCAACTGTCGCCAAGCCGCCAAGATTACCTTTTACTACCGGTTTGGTCAGGGCAAAGTGTTTAATGATAATATTTTTAGATGGGCTGGCCGATTGACTGGTCGGGTGAGTTTCAGGTTGCTTGGTAACGGTTTGATGGCCTGTTTTACTGCCCGTGGATTGTTCGATGTGTCTGAGTACGGTCTGGATGTTGGAGGTATTGGCATTGGTTTCAAACATAATATTGGGTTGAGTGATACTGATGTTTTTCACCACAATGGTGTGACTTAATAAAGAAGGGATACTCACGGCAATGTCCACTTTGCCCAATTTAAACAAGTAAGGCTCTTTAAAGCCGGTCGGGTTGGCGACCACCAAACCTTTGATGCTGCCGCTGCCGCTAAATAGAGATAATTCAACGTTTTGTACCGTGACTTTAGTGCCAAGCACTTTAGCCCCTGTCTTTTCAATTGCGCCTTTGACGATGCCGTCAATAGAAAAGCTTAAGACCACCATTAACACAATGATAACCAGCACGATGCCAATAATAATTTTCTTGATCACAAAAGTTTCCCCCTAAAATTTAATTGCACAAGCCTTGTCTATTATGGCGGGTGGCTTTAATATTTGCAATTTATTGCTATAACTTGAATGCATAATTATTATCGTGGAGGCATATCATGGCGACTTTATCTGGTAATGGCATTAATCTTTATTATGAGCAGCAAGGCAGTGGCCCTGATATAGTGTTGATCAGCGGTTTTGCTGCGCAACATCTTAATTGGCTGGCGATGCTCGATAAACTGTCGAAACATTTTCGTGTCACTTGTTTTGATAATCGCGGTGTGGGCCAAAGCGATCAACCGCAAGGGCCTTATAGTATCGCCCAAATGGCCGATGACACACTCGCACTGATGGATGTATTAGGCATTACACAAGCATTAATCTGTGGCCATTCGATGGGAGGGTTAATTGCCCAGCACTTAGCAGCGCATCATCCTCAACGAGTTAGCCACGCTTGCATTGTCAATTCGCTGTGTCGTTTATGGCCGGTCAATCTTGCGGCTATGCAAGCAATGGTAAAAATCTATGATTCGGGTTTGGACCCGGAGTTACAAATCCGCAATGTGTTGCCATGGCTCTATAGTAATGATTTCTTAAGCACACCTGAGCGTATCGATTTTGTGTTAGATAAAATGCTTAATGATCCGCATCCGCAAACCTCATTTGGGTATCATGGCCAGTGGGGTGCGCTTGAAGGTGTTGATACGCGTCAGTACCTGGCGCAGGTTCAATGTCCGGTAACGGTAGTGGCCGGCAGCGATGATATCCTCACCCCGCCGGCGATGAGCATGGAGGTAGCCAACCATATTGATGGTGCCAGTAGAGCGTAGCAGGGTCCCACGCGCTTGCGCGTGGGTGAATGCAGCCGAGGAGATATTTTGCTATAAAGTAAGGGATGGAAATACGATT
>JANQIS010000031.1 GCA_028282045.1 Gammaproteobacteria bacterium | reverse complement strand
CGACGCACTGGGCGTAGCATGACGCGTCAGGAATATCACTGGGCGTTCTGGCGGGTGTTTTTGAGTTTATGTATCTTTTATTTTATCGTTGGAAGCCTGGGGATTTTATCTGTAGCAATGCTGGCCTCGGACTGTCAGGGGCAATTGGTAGGCCCGCAGTTTTGCCAGAGTGCTTTGGGTAACCCCACACCAGCATTGTATTTCTCACTAGTAGCAGCCTTGCTTATTGCTTTGTTGGTTAACCTGGGTTTTATCGGGTTGTGGTTTAAAAACGGTTTGCGTGGTGTTTTGAAAAGTAAAGCAACAGCCTAAAATGCGCAACAAGTAGAAGATACAACAACGTAAAGAGAGTATGAAACTTATTTTCTATTATATAACCCCTTGAGTAGATTCGATGATTCTAGGGGAGTAATTAAATTAATTTGTGCCATTCTGGATAAAAATGCGATGGCGACACTGTCAGAGATTTGAAAGGTTCCTGTTGCTAGAATATGTTGATTGAAAATCAAGTTTCTTATTTCTTCTATCCTGGACATGCAAACTTTTTTTGCCGTTTCAATTTCTTCTTGTTGAATTTTTCCAGATAGTAACCGTAACAAAAAATCCCCTCGCTCCTTCCATGGGTGGATTTTGGCTAATTTTTCAAGCGCCTCTTTCTTTTTAGGATCAATATTTAGAGTGAAAATATTAATGTAGCTAAGTAGTCTTAAGTAGGGGTCATGTATTTTTTCATCGTAACTGCAAAAATTAATAACTTTTGTAGGCGGGTTGATGCCAATATGCTTAGATAAATATATTAAAATATTTGTGCTGGTGTATAAGGTACAATCTTTTGCTAAAAGGATTGGAACAGTTCCTTTTGGGTTTATTTCTCTAAAGTTGGTTGTGATATTTTCTTGCTTTCTTAGATTTATATGAACCTTATCGACTTCAATGCTATAGTAATCTAGAAAATTTGTTACTTTTTGTGATGCATACGATGTTTCACAGCAATACAATTTCATTTTTATTTCATCGCATACTTTGAGAGAGCGGCATTAAAAAACTCATCTTTAATACCGTCGATTTTTCTTAATTCAATTATCCTGCCAATAATAACGACGCTATCAGACTCTTTAATTGGTTGAAATTTATCGTTAATAGCAACGAAGTAATTGCCAGAAGCTCCTACCACGTATTGCTTGATAATAGGTTCTGGCATATTTTTGGTTTCAATTTTTTTAATCATAAAACAAATACATATTTTTGGTTGGTTAATGGCGTCACCCATTAAGAATTGAGAAATGGAGAATGCCTCTGATAAGTGCCATGGCAAGTCACAAAACTAAAGGTTGGTTAGTTCAATTTTGCCACGATGAGGTTAAAGCATCAAACTTTGATATAAACGATATACTTGCGGTAAGAATCAAAAAAAGAATGGTTTTAAGCACCTTCACTGTTTTGCGATCCTGGCTTCATATTTTCAGTATTGGCACGAAAAGAAAATTGAAAAAGCTGAAGGTAAATCGTTAATTGATCAGCTTTTCAAAAAGCCCGGTGTTGAAACACGGGACATTAACGAATGAAGAACACAACCAAGCCGCGGCAAGCCAAAGTCAATCTGCTCTGGTAGGGTATATGGACTGGCTGTGTGATGAAATTGTGGCTGTTACCGGCAGAGCGGGTAGCAGAACGCCTTAAAAGGTGATTATAAACGCTAAAAAGGTTTCGGGTGATTGCCCTATGATCAAATATCTAAGATAGGATATACTACTAAATTAGAGCCGATAGACTACTGCTGCCATGAAATTCCGTCAGATACCGCGTTTGTTTAAATTGGTTCATGTGTGGTTGCGTTATGGTTTAGACGAGGCGTTGTTTAGCATACCTTTGCTCAAACCGGTTAAGTTTCTCAATCGTCTCAATCCATTATATTGGGTACGCAACCGCCAACTCACCTATGCCCAGCGCTTGCGTTTGGCGTTGGAATCGTTGGGGCCGATTTATGTCAAATTCGGCCAAGTATTATCCACGCGGCGTGATTTGCTGCCGGAAGATATCGCCGATGCGTTATCGTTATTGCAGGATAAGGTAAAACCGTTTGCCAGTGAAACGGCACAGGCAATTATTGAGAAAGCCTTAGGCCTGCCGGTGAACGAGTGCTTTGCCAGTTTTGACACTAAGCCGCTAGCCTCAGCCTCAATTGCCCAAGTGCATTGTGCCACATTGCACGATGGTCAGGAAGTGATTGTTAAAGTGATCCGCCCGGGGATTGAGCGCGTTATCAAACAAGATATCGCTTTAATGTATACGGTTGCCGGGCTGTTGGACCGCCATTGGCCAGAGGCTAAACGGTTGCGGCTACTGGAGACTGTGGCCGAGATTGAGCGTAATTTATTTTATGAGTTGGATTTATTTCGTGAGGCTGGTAATGCTTCGCAGTTGCAGCGTAATTTCAAAGGCGCGCATGAGCTTTATATCCCAACTGTGTACTGGGATTACTGTCGCAAGAATGTACTGGTGATGGAACGGGTTTACGGCATTTCTATTGCGCAAATTGACGAGCTTAAGGCACATAATATTAATTTGAAGAGGCTTGCCGAGTGTGGAGTGGAAATCTTCTATACGCAAGTATTTCGTGACTGTTTTTTCCATGCGGACATGCATCCGGGTAATATCATGGTCAACCCTGATACACCGGATGACCCACAATATATCGCAGTAGACTTTGGTATTGTTGGCAGCTTAAGTGATGAGGACAAGCACTACCTGGCGGCTAACTTTGTGGCCTTTTTTAAACGAGACTATCGCCAGGTAGCGGTATTGCATATCGAATCAGGTTGGGTGCCGGCCGATACTTCGGTGGTGGCCTTTGAGTCAGCTATCCGGATGGTGTGTGAACCGATTTTTGAAAAACCGCTTAAAGACATTTCCTATGGGCATACCTTAATGCGACTTTTTCAGGTGGCGCGCCAGTTTAAGATGGAATTGCAACCGCAGTTGGTGTTGCTGCAAAAAACGCTGATTAATATTGAGGGCATTGGCCGTCAATTGTACCCGGAGCTGGACTTGTGGGCCACCGCCAAGCCGTTCCTGGAGAAGTGGATGCGTAAAGAAATTGGCCTGCGTGGTTTGATTAAACGTGTGGCAATGCAGTGGCCAAACATGAGTAAAGAGCTACCGCATATGCCTGACCTACTGCATCGTTATCTGGTCCGCCAGGCAGCACCGCCGGTGCCGGTAGTGGTTGAACGTCGTCCCCAACGCAGTTGCACTAAGTGGTTGGTTGGCTTTGCTGTTTTGTTTATCGCTGCTGGCCTGTTGGCATGGCCGCCGCTATGGCAGTGGGTGAAACAATGGCCACAGCATTGGCATGCGAGTATTTTATTGGGTATTGGATTGATTTTGTTGGTGTGGAGTTGGCTGCGGGCTTAGGGCATGCCCTGGCAACGCCTATAAAACACAGGAGCAAAGATGAACTACGCAAAACGTTATCAACAATCAGTTGCTTCGCCAGAAGCGTTCTGGGTGCAAGCAGCACAAAATTTACAATGGCACCGACCTTGGCAAACAGTCTTAAGTGGCAACCTGCGCGAGGGTAATGTGCGCTGGTTTGATGGTGGTGTGCTCAATGTGTGTGAGAATTGTGTTGATCGCCATGCGCAGGTCGCGGCGGATAAAGTTGCCATCATCTGGGAAGGC
>JANQIS010000183.1 GCA_028282045.1 Gammaproteobacteria bacterium | reverse complement strand
ATGGATTCCTTGCTGTCTATCGTGCAAATGCCCAAAGGCATTCCTGTCGGCACTTTGGCCATTGGTAAAGCCGGTGCTATCAATGCTGCCTTACTTGCTGCCAGCATCATTGCCACTCACGATAGTGGAGTGCGTGACAAGCTTATGGCCTATCGTGCAGCACAAACTCAGGCGGTATTAAATGACCTTACTCCCCATCTTGAAAAATAACGATAGGGTAGCCTGTCCATAATGGTAATGGAGAATATCTCACAAATCATCGAGGTAAATATCCCTAGTTTAATCATTGAATTATTTGTGATAATAAATTGGTACACAGGGAGTTGTTGAGGGATAAACAACGATGTGTCACCAAGCTCATCAAGATAATAGTGAGCTTAATACATACTCCTCTTAAGGGTGGCTTCGGCCACCCGTTTTCTTTTTTGGTTTTTGCTTCCAATGGGTTATTCTGGCATTACAATAGTGGCACCAAACTGTGGGCGAGCATAAGTCTCATGAATAGTAAAAACGGCTATTAAAATGGCCAGTAACATAAGTAAGGGCATGAGTAAAAAACCAAAAGTAAAGTTACTTGGCTGCATGGCTTTAATGCCAGATGCGGGTAGATGAATGGTAAAGCTTACCAGCAAAGGCATAATGGCACCGGCCAATACCATGGTGCCGTTATTAAGACCCATGGCGGTAGCCTTAATATTTTTATCAACGTGTTCGGACATGATAGCAAAGGCGACATTTTGTCCGGATGCTGCCAAGCCGAGCAACAGGAACAGCACGCCAAAAACCCAGGTGCTATGACCGGGGATAAAGATAATGCCTAGTGTTGCACTCAGGCCAAATAATGCCGCCGTAATCAGAACAGGTTTGCGTAATTTTAGCAAGTCAGATAGGGCGCCGAGCAGTGGGCAGCCGATAGCATAGCCCGCCCATACCATTGATACTAATGTTGCAGCCCAATCCTGAGAAAAACCTTTAACTTCCAAATAATCTGTGCCCCATATGGCACCCAGTAACGGTGCGGAAACATAAAGCAGTCCGGAATATAATGCGATAGCCCAAGCTTGTTTGCTGGTAAATAACCGCTTGAGCTGGGTGAGCAGTGGCTCATCATGAGAAAGGTATGTGACCTTTTGCGTATCACGTGCCGGACCGTTACGCACAACCAATAATACTAACACAGCCAATATGATACCAAACGAAGCGACCAGTGACATAATCAGGCGCCAGCTTTCATGCGAACCAGTCATCACGGCAACCAGTGGCCCACCGGCCAGCAAAGGCCCAAGCGTGCCGACAAACTGAGACATACCGGCAAAGAAAGCAAAAAAGCGTTTGGGAAACCAGGTCATTACGATAACCAGCAGGCAGACAAAAGCAAATGAAGAGCCAAACCCCATAAACACCCGGCTGGCAAAAGCTGATAAAAATGTGCCTGAATGGGCAAACAGTAACGTGGCCAGTGCGCACAATAGTATTGCCACAAACATGATGGCTTTGACACCGAAACGGTCCACCAAAATACCGACAGGAATTTGCATCAGAGCATAAGCAATGTAATAGCCGGTGCCCAGTAACGCAAATGACTCAGCAGTTAAGTGTAGTGCAGGGATGACTTGGTCGGCGATACTACCGACAAAGGTGCGCAGCATAAATTCATACATAAAAAATAATGCTGCGATAAGCCAGATGATACAACCTAAAATAGAAATGCGACGTTCAGTGTTAGTCATGTTTAATCATATCGATTTGACTAAGGTCATCACGGTTTTTACGCCAGGTCATTAAGTGTGATGAGGCCTCATCCATACGCTTGAAAGCGGCGACCTGAACCAATGTATCACCTTCATGAACCAAGGGTAAGGTATTGCGGCTGACCACAACACCCTCATGCGGTGCCACGATGGTCTGCTGGATTCCATCAGCAAACGGATCATCAACCACAGCGAGCACATCTCCTTGGCTCACTTGGTCCCCCAGACGACATTTAACGCGTGCCATACCGCTACAAGGCGCACGCACCCAGCTACTGCTGTAGGCGACGAACTGTTGAATTTTTTTCGGAAAGGCGGGTGCTTCTTTTAGAATGTTAAGCAGACGCATGACATTGATGATACCACGCACGCCAACTTTGATGGTGTGTTCATCCGAGCGCAAAGCTTCTCCTGCCTCATACACTAATAATGGCGTGTTATATTTGTAAGCAAGCTCTCGGTAAGAACCTGGCTCAATTTCCACATCACTAACCACAGGGACTAAAAAAGCGTTGGCGAGCTCAGCACACTGTGGGTCATCCAGTGCAGCAAAAACCTGTGGTAAATTGGTGTGGTTCAAGCTGCCCGTTTTGAGGTCGATGGCATAATCTGTCTGGCTAAATAGCATGGTGTCAATTAAATAGCAGATACGCGCTGCCAAGGTGCCATGCTCTGAGCCGGGAAAGTGCTCGTCGAGCAGTTCACCGCTGGGTAAAAAACGAGTACGATTCATGATGCCATAGACGTTAACGGCAGGTACCAGGATGACGGTGCCATGAACGTGCTTTAAGGCGGAGTGTTGGTAGAGTCGGTTGACGATTTCCGTGCCGGTTACTTCGTCGCCGCACATGGCAGCGGTGATCAACATACAAGGCCCAGGCTTTTTGCCATGAATAACCTTAACAGGCATATAAACAGGGACACAACTAAATTGCTGCGGTAAGGGGATGGCAAGTGATGCACGTTCACCGGCCCGAATCGCTTCACCACCGATACGAAATGGGTTGACTTTGGCCATGAAAAATAACGACTTGGTTTTCCAGACCTGGTCACTATAACAGAAGATCGGCTATTGCTCAAAAGCTGAGGGCAAGTGTGTAGGAACAAAGTTAAAATGTCACTTTGTAGCAGGGTTTTCAATATCCTTTTTAAGCTTAATAACAAGCTGT